>NZ_JBEXKG010000112.1:0-25657 GCF_040609555.1 Streptomyces sp. NPDC004658 | reverse complement strand
GAGCGCCGGGAGTTCGGCGAGGGTCGAGATCCGGTGCGCCACGACCTCCCCGGCGGCCCGCACGCAGGCCGTCCCGCGGTCGCCCGGGGGAGAGCCCGGGCAGCGTCACGGCCAGGACGAGTCCCGCCGCGGCACCGGCGCAGGGCGCCGCCACCGGCAGCAGCGCACCGGAGACGCGGCCGGCGGCGTACCCGGCGGCCACGGCGAGCACCGCGAGCAGCATGCCCTCGGGCCGTCCGCCGTGGGCCGCCGCGGTGATCAGCGACCACCCGGCGCAGGCCCCCAACAGGATCATGCCCGTCCCGTCGGAAACGCTTCTTCGTGTGCTGTGGGCATCCGCACCGTACGCACCGGTCGCGGACCCCGTCCCCGTCGACCCCACCCGCCGCCCCTCGCACCCGGTCCCCCGACCTGTGGCAGGCCACGGCCGCGCGCCGGGTCCGGCCGCGCCGCCGAAGCTGGGCACACCGTAACGGCTCAGGGCCGGTTTGGGGACGAGGCGCGGAGCGACACCGTGATTCCGCCGCGTGACGCAGACCGCCCTTCACCGCGAGAACAGGCTGCCCACCAGCGGCGAACGCCGGCGGACGGGTGCCCGGCCGCGCTGTCGGCGGTGACGTCGCCCGCCGTACACTCACCCGGGTGACCGTCACCGCAACTTCCCTGGACCAGTCGGACCGGCTCCGGTCGCGCACCGCCCCCGGCGCGCGCGGCGGCCGGCTGCTGCGCCTGGTCCCGGCCGCCGCCTCCGCGCTCTGCGGAGTGCTGCTCTACGTCAGCTTCCCGCCGCGCCCCCTGTGGTGGCTGGCCCTGCCCGCCTTCGCCGGTTTCGGCTGGGTGCTGCGCGGCCGGAGCTGGAAGGCCGCCCTGGGCCTCGGCTACCTCTTCGGACTGGGCTTCCTGCTGCCCTTGCTGGTGTGGACCAGCGTGGAGGTCGGCCCGTTGCCCTGGCTGGCGCTCGTCGCCATCGAGGCGGTCTTCGTCGCACTGGTCGGCGTGGGCGTCGCCGCCGTCTCCCGGCTGCCCGCCTGGCCGGTGTGGGCCGCGGCCGTGTGGACGGCGGGCGAGGCGGCACGCGCGCGCGTGCCCTTCGAGGGCTTCCCCTGGGGCAAGGTCGCGTTCGGGCAGGCGGACGGCGTCTTCCTGCCGCTCGCCGCGGTGGGCGGCACCCCGGTGCTCGGCTTCGCGGTCGTCCTGTGCGGCTTCGGCCTGCACGAGGCCGGCCGGCTGATCGCCGCCCGGCGCCGGAAGCGCGTCGTGCGGCGGGCCGCCGCGACCGCCGCGCTGCTCAGCGTCGCCGTACCGGTGGCGGGCGCCGTCGCGGCGCGGGCGCTGGTGAGCGACTCCGCGCAGGACGGCACCGCGACCGTGGCGCTCATCCAGGGCAACGTGCCGCGCGCCGGACTGGAGTTCAACGCCCAGCGGCGCGCCGTGCTCGACTACCACGCACGCGAGACGCACAAGCTCGCCGCCGACGTCAGGGCGGGCAAGGTCGCCCGGCCGGACTACGTCCTGTGGCCGGAGAACTCCTCCGACATCGACCCCTTCGCGTACCCGGACGCCGCCGCCGTCATCGACCAGGCGGCCAAGGACATCGGCGTGCCCATCTCCGTCGGCAGCGTGGTCGAGCGGGACGGCAAGCTGCTCAACGAGCAGATCCTGTGGGATCCGGTCAAGGGACCGACGCAGACCTACGACAAGCGGCAGATCCAGCCCTTCGGCGAGTACCTTCCGCTGCGCTCGCTGGTCGGCGCGATCAACAAGAACTGGACCGAGATGGTCCACCAGGACTTCAGCCGGGGCGCGAAGCCGGGCGTCTTCGACATCGACGGCGCCCGGGTGGGCCTGGCCACCTGCTACGAGGCCGCCTTCGACTGGGCCGTGCGGGACACGGTGACGCACGGCGCGGAGATGATCTCCGTGCCGAGCAACAACGCCACCTTCGACCGCAGCGAGATGACCTACCAGCAGCTCGCCATGTCCCGCATCCGCGCCGTGGAGCACAGCCGTACCGTGACCGTGCCGGTGACCAGCGGGGTCAGCGCGGTGATCATGCCGGACGGGCGGGTCACGCAGAAGACCGGCATGTTCGTGCCCGCCTACCTCGTCCAGAAGGTGCCGCTGCGCACGTCCACGACCCCCGCCACCGAGCTGGGCATCCTTCCGGAGATCGCGCTGGTGCTGGTCGCCGCGGGCGGGATCGGCTGGGCGATCGGGTCGGGACTGCGCGCGCGGCGCGCCGGTGACGCGTAGCGGAAGGCGTGCCGTACGACCGCCGTATGACCGTCGTACGACCTCCGAACCGGCCTGAGCCGGTGCCCCGGGCCGTTAGGGTCGGGATCATGGCTACTCCCGAATTCATCCGCACGCTCAGGGCCAGCGCCGGTCAGCAGCTGCTGTGGCTCCCCGGGGTCACCGCGATCGTCTTCGACGACGAGGGCAGAGTGCTGCTCGGCCGGCGGTCCGACACGCGCAAGTGGTCGGTGATCGGCGGCATCCCGGAGCCGGGTGAGCAGCCCGCGGCCTGCGCGGTGCGGGAGGTCTTCGAGGAGACGGCGGTGCACTGCGTCGCCGAGCGGGTCGTCCTGGTCCAGGCGCTGGAGCCGGTGACCTACCCCAATGGCGACACGTGCCAGTACATGGACATCACCATCCGCTGCCGCGCCGTGGGCGGCGAGGCCCGGGTGAACGACGACGAGTCGCTGGAGGTCGGCTGGTTCACGGTCGACGCGCTGCCCGAACTGCACGAGTTCGGGCTCTTCCGGATCAAGCAAGCCATGTCGGATGCACCCACATGGTTTGACCCTATGACTGCGAGCTGAAGTATGGGTGGTCACCACATGTGGTGACCATGGGGCTGCGCTTAGGGTCGGCACATGACCTCGCCCACCCCCCAGCCCGGTCCCGGCCCCCACCAGCAGCCCCTCGGCCTCGACCTCGGCGGCCGCACCGCCCTCGTCACCGGTGCCGCCAGCGGCATCGGCCGCGCCTGCGCGCTGCGGCTCGCCGCCGCCGGTGCGGAGGTGCGCGCCGTCGACCGGGACGCGGCCGGCCTGGCCGAGCTGGCCCAGCAGGCGGAACGGACCGGCGACCTCCCGGGCACCGTCGTACCCGCGGTCGTGGACCTCACCGACCTGGACGCCGCGGAACGCGTCGCCGCCGGTACCGATGTGCTGGTCAACAACGCCGGCCTCCAACTCGTGCGGCCCATCGAGGAGTTCCCGCCCGAGGTGTTCCACACGGTCCTCACCGTGATGCTGGAGGCACCCTTCCGCCTCATCCGAGGCGCCCTCCCGCACATGTACGCACAGGGCTGGGGCAGGATCGTGAACGTGTCCTCCGTCCACGGTCTGCGTGCCTCGGCCTTCAAGTCCGCCTATGTGGCGGCCAAACACGGCCTCGAAGGGCTGTCCAAGACGGCCGCCCTGGAAGGCGCCGCCCATGGAGTGACCTCGAACTGTGTGAACCCGGCCTATGTGCGCACCCCACTGGTCGAGAAGCAGATCGCCGACCAGGCGCAGGCGCACGGCATCCCCGAGGACCGCGTGCTCTCCGAGATCCTGCTGAAGGACAGCGCCGTGCGGCGGCTCATCGAGCCCGAGGAGGTCGCCGAGGCCGTGGCCTACCTGTGCAGCCCGCAGGCGTCCTTCGTCACCGGCACCTCGCTCGTCCTGGACGGCGGGTGGACGGCCCACTGACCGGCCCGGCGACACCGGCCCCGGGAGTTTTCCACAGGGCTGCCGGGCCGGGTGGCCCATACGGAATCCTGTGACCATGTCCCGCGATCACCTCCAGCCGGCACCCAGCGGCAGCGCCGAGGCCCCCTACCTCGACCTGCTGGCCCGCGACGCCTCCGTCGAGGCCTACGAACAGCCCGTGCTGCGCGCCCGGGCCGAGGGCGAGCCGGCCGACCGCATCGCCGCGCTGGAAGAGGCCAGACTGCTCGCCCTGCGCGTCCGCGCGGAACTGGAGGGCCGCCGACGGCGCGAGGCGGAGCTGTCGGCGCTCTTCGAGACCGCCCACGACCTCGCCGGCCTCCGCGATCTGGACGCCGTCCTCCAGGCGATCGTGCAGCGCGCCCGTTCCCTGCTCGGCACGGACGTCGCCTACCTCAGCCTCAACGACCCGGCCCACGGCGACACCTACATGCGGGTCACGGAGGGCTCCGTCTCCGCCCGCTTCCAGCAGCTGCGCCTGGGCATGGGGGAGGGGCTCGGCGGACTCGTCGCCCAGACCGCGCGGCCGTACGTCACCGACGACTACTTCCAGGACGGCCGCTTCCAGCACACCCGCACCATCGACGCCGGCGTGCGCGACGAGGGCCTGGTCGCCATCCTCGGCGTCCCCCTGATGCTCGGCCCGCACGTGATCGGCGTCCTGTTCGCGGCGGACCGGCGCGCGAGGGTCTTCGAACGCGAGCAGATCGCCCTGCTCGGCTCCTTCGCGGCACTCGCCGCGGCGGCCATCGACACCGCCAACCTGCTCACCGAGACCCGCGCCGCCCTGGCCGGCCTGGAGCGAGCCAACGAGATCATCCGCGACCGCAGCGCCGTCATCGAGCGCGCCTCCGACGTCCACGACCGGCTCGCCGAACTCGTCCTGCGCGGCGGCGGAGTCCACGACGTGGCCGCCGCCGTCTCCCAGGTCCTCGCCGGAACCGTCGAGTTCACCGAGGCCGCGGCGGCACCGCCCGAGGCGCTGGAGGCCTCCCGCGCCGAAGGGCACGCGGTACGGCACGGCAGCGACTGGATCGCCGCGGTGGCCGCCGGCGGCGAACTCCTCGGGGCGCTGGTCCTGCGCGGCCACCCCGGCCTCGACCCCGTCGACCAGCGCACCCTGGAGCGCGCGGCGATGGTCACCTCCCTGCTGCTGCTCGCCCGCCGCTCCGCCGCCGAGGCCGAGCAGCGCGTGCGCGGCGAACTGCTGGACGACCTGCTCGACGCGCGCGACCGGGACCCGCGGCTGCTGCGCGAGCGCGCCCGCCGCCTCCAGGCGGACCTCGACGCCACCCACGTCGTCCTCGCCGCCCGCCTCGACGGCCCGGCGGCCGACGCCGACGAGGAGGCCGCGGCCCGCCGTCGGCTCTGGTCCGCCGCGTCCCACCTCGCGGCCACCCGGCACGGCCTGGCCGCGGCCCGCGACGGAGGCACGGTGCTGCTGCTGCCGCTCGGCGCCGCGGACACCGCCACGGAGGTGGCCCGCCGCACCGCCCGCCATCTGGGCACGGCCGTCCACCAGCCGGTCACCGTCGGCGCCTCCGCACCCGTCACCGACCTCGCCGGGCACCCCGAGACCGTGGCCGCCGCCTACGCGGAGGGCCGCCGCTGCCTGGACGCGCTGCACCTGCTGGGCCGGGCCGGGGACGGCGCGGCGGCCGAGGACTTCGGCTTCCTCGGCCTGCTCCTCGCGGGCGAACGGGACATCGCCGGGTTCGTCGAACGGACCATCGGCCCGGTGGTGTCGTACGACGAGCGGCGCGGCACGGAACTGCTGCGGACCCTGGACGCCTACTTCGCGGGCGGGATGAGCCCGGCACGCACCAAGGACGCGCTGCACGTCCATGTGAACACGGTGGCGCAGCGGCTGGAGCGGGTGGGCCGCCTCCTCGGCGAGGACTGGCAGACGCCCGCGCGGGCCCTGGAGATCCAACTGGCCCTGCGACTGCACCGTCTGGCGGCCCCGGGACGGCACTGACCGGCCCCCGCTCGGGGGCCGGTCAGTGCGTGGGTGCGGTGCCGGCGAAGGCCGGCCGGCACGGATAGCGGCGAGGGCGGCGCTCAGACCGTGCGCGCCTCGGCGGCCGGGCTCGCCACGGAGGGCTCCCCGTCCTCGTCGTCGATCCGGGCCAGATCGCGGTGCCGTGTCTCCCGCCCGAGCCCCACCGCGATCAGGGTCAGCACGGCGGCGGCGATCACGTACAGCGCGATCGGGGTGGAGCTGCCGTAGTCCGCGAGCAGCGCGGTGGCGATGAGCGGGGCGGGCGCGCCGGCCGCCACCGAGGCGAACTGCGCGCCGATGGAAGCGCCCGAGTACCGCATCCGGGTGGCGAACATCTCGGCGAAGAAGGCGGCCTGGGGCGCGTACATGGCGCCGTGCAGCACGAGTCCGACGGTGACGGCGAGGATCAGGTACCCGAAGGAGCCGGTGTCCACGAGCGCGAAGAAGGGGAACATCCACAGCCCGACACCGGCCGCGCCCAACAGGTACACGGGACGCCGCCCGACCCGGTCGGACAACGCGCCCCAGGCCGGGATCACGGCGAAGTGCACGGCCGAGCCGATGAGCACGGCGTTGAGCGCGGTCTGCTTGGAGACGCCGGCGGAGGTGGTGGCGTAGACGAGGATGAAGGCGGTGATGACGTAGTAGCTGATGTTCTCCGCCATGCGGGCGCCCATCGCCACGAGCACGTCCCGCCAGTGGTGCCGCAGCACGGAGACGAGCGGCAGCTTCTCCTGCGCGCCGTCCCGCCGCGCCTCGGCCCGTTCCAGCGCTTCCTTGAAGACGGGCGATTCGTCGACGGACAGACGAATCCACAAACCGACGAGCACGAGCACCCCGGAGAGCAGGAACGGGATCCGCCATCCCCACGTGCCGAAGGCGTCGTCCGACAGCACGGCGGTGAGCAGCGACAGCACACCGGTGGCGAGCAGCTGCCCGGCCGGGGCGCCGGTCTGCGGCCACGAGGCCCAGAAGCCGCGCCGCCGCGGGTCCCCGTGCTCCGACACCAGCAGGACGGCACCGCCCCACTCGCCGCCGAGCGCGAAGCCCTGCACCAGACGCAGCGCGGTGAGCAGCACCGGCGCGGCGGTACCGACGGTGGCGTGCGTGGGCAGCAGGCCGATGGCGAACGTGGCACCGCCCATCAGCAGCAGGCTCAGCACCAGCAGCTTCTTCCGCCCCAGCCGGTCGCCGTAGTGCCCGAAGACGAGCGCTCCCAGCGGCCGGGCCGCGAAGCCCACGGCGTACGTCAGGAACGACAGCAGCGTGCCGACGAGCGGGTCGGAGCCCGGGAAGAACAGCTTGTTGAACACCAGCGCGGCGGCGGAGCCGTAGAGGAAGAAGTCGTACCACTCGATGGTGGTCCCGATGAGGCTGGCGGCGACGATTCTGGGGAGGCTGGCGGGGGGTGGGGGAGCGGTGGTTCCGGAGGCCATGTGCGCCACTTCCTCGTGTGCGGTGGGGACGGGTACGTGTCGGCACACCGTAGGAAGATGCAGGTCAGGGGCACATGTGGTGGAGCAACATAGTTCGGGGGGCGGCTATGCGTGCAGCCACCATGACAGCTCACGAGATGCTGCCTGCCAGTCGTGCCGCATCGACACGCTCGTCCCGTGGGAAAGGACGATTCGGGTGACGTCGACCAGGCCGGCGTCGTCCAGCCGGTGCAACAATGCCTCGTGGGAACGGCCCCAGACACCGGCTCTGGACCAGATCAAGAACCGCCGGTGGGCAGTCGACTTCGAGATGCCGAAGCACGGCGGCAACGCACGCCAGGCACACCCGGATACCAGGACGTAGATGATCGCGGCGAAGAGCGTCTCATCAGGTGTGTCCTGCGTTCCGCCGCCCTGCGGCCGTGCCTTCGACGGCGGGATCAGCGGCTTCGCGATCGGCGGGAGATCACGCAGGTGCTGCACGGCCGGCCGGTGATCGGCGTCCTCCAGTCCGCCGATGCAGCGATCCCCGAACTCCGCGAAGCGCTCCTGGTCGTGGTGGTGCCAGTGGCGCAGGTCCGCCGACGGCGTCACGTCGCGGAGCCATTTGTCCGGGTGGGCCCGTTCTGTTCGGGCGGGGTCCTCTGACACCTGGGAACGCCGCGTGGGCGGGGCCGCCGGCTGCGGTCCCACCCACGCGGTGCTGTCCCGGGTGACCTCCGGGGGGGGTGACGTCAGCGCAGGCCGAAGGCCCGGGTGATCGTCTGCGAGACGGTGTTGCCCGCGCTGTCCCGGGCGCCGACCCGGAGGGTGACGAAGTCGGCGGAGCGCGGTGCGCGCAGGTTCGTCCGCCATCCGTCGTCGCACCGGCTCAGGCCGGTCCGCTGCCAGGTCGCACCGTCGTCGTACGACACCTCGACGGTCGGTTTCCCGATGGTGGCGGTGGTGCCCGGCAGGTGCGAGGCGGTCACCGTCAGGCCGGCGTGCCGGTCGGCACGGCCGGACTTATCGGTGTCCACGCCGTAGTCGAGCTGGATGAGCGGCAGGGACACCGCCGCATCGCTGCCGGTGACCGCGGAGGTGAAGTCCCACTCGGTCAGCGTGTGCGTCGAGTACGGGTTGGCCCAGGTGCCGCGGTCGTTGTCGAGGACCAGCCGGTAGGGCAGGCGCTCGGCGCCGAGGCCGGGAACCTGAAGGTACTCGGCGTTGCCCCAGTCGAGCTGCTGGTCGCCCTGGTAGAGCGACATCCAGTCCTTGACGTCGAAGTTCGCGCCGGCCTCGCCGACGTGGCCGGACCCCGAGTCACCCCAGCCGGGCGCGGTGATGTACATGGTGTCGAGGTAGCGCACCGGCTGGTAGTTGATCGGCCCCATGCGGGGCCGCTGGATCGGGCCGAACCAGCTGACCTTGCCGGTCTTGCGCGCCGGGTAGGTCAGCGGCTCGATCGAGTGCTGCCCGGTCTCGCCCTGGATGAAGGCGTCGTCCAGCCATGTGGTGCCGGCGGTGACCCAGTCGGTGCGCGCGCCCTGGGCGGGCGCGGTGAGCTGGTTGCCGACGGCCCAGCCGCGCCAGACGTCCGGGCGGAACTCCATCGCCTTGCCCTGCCGGTAGTTCCGGAAGGACACGTCCACCCGGCCGAGATCCTTGGACTCCTCACGCCAGGTCGGGTCCGCCGGAACGGCACCCGTCCAGTGGTGCACGACGTCGTAGACGTAGTCGGTCGTGGGGTGCGAGGTGACCTTCAGCGAGACCGGGCCGTGCCGGAGTCGGCCGAGCAGGTCGGCGCCCTGGTCGGCGTTGAGCGTCGCCACCGTCACCGGGGCCGGGCTCTCCGGGCTCCAGGGGTTCTCGTCCCAGGGCTCCATGCGGCCGACGCCGTCGTTGACGACCAGCAGCAGCCGCGCGCCGGCGGCCGCGGCGACCTCGGCCTGGGCCTTGATCCGTGCCGTGCCGGCGCCGCGCACCACGACGGCCTTGCCGCGCACGTTCCGCCGCGCGAGCTCCTCGGCCGTGCCGTCACCGGCGAAGACCGCCGTCAGGTTCCGGGTACCGGCGGGCAGCGGCGTGGCAGCGCGTTTGACCAGCGGGTCGTTGAAGGTCGTCGACTTCGTGCTCACGGTCAGCGCGGGCTGTTCGAGGCGGAAGCGGGCGCCGGTCTCGAACTCGCCGTCGGTGACCTTCTTGTCGGTCGGGAGCGCCCAGATGCTGTCGTACGACGAGTCCGGGAGCATCGACGTCTCCACCAGGCTGTCGGTGAAGGACCGGTGGGCGTCCAGGCGCGGCGCGGCGGCGGTGGTCTGCTGCGGCACGCGCGCCAGGATCCGGCGTGCCTTGCGGCCGTCCAGGGTGACGGTACGGTCCTGGTCCAGCTTCACGTCGTTGAAGGCGAGCAGCACCATGCCGCGCGAGTGTGGGCCTTCGGCGCCCTGCACGTCACCGGTGAGCCAGCCGCTGTAGCTGCCGACGGGCAGCCGCGCCGTGCCGGTGCCGGACGCGTCGAGGTCCATCACCGTGAAGAGGTGCTCGGCGGTCAGGACGACCCGGCCCTCCAGCGGCTTGCCCGAACGGTCCTTGGCGACCACGGTCAGATTCTGCCGCCGGCCCTCGCGGGCCGCGCCGATCAGGGTCCGGGCGCGGACCGTCCCGGCGCCGTCCGTACCGGTGATCATGGCGCTGACCGACTGGTCGCCCGCCAGCTTGTCCAGAGCCGCGGTCAGCGTGACCGCGGCGGTGCCGTGCGCGGGCACGGTGACATGGTCCTCGGAGAGGCTGAACAACCCGGCCGGGACGGTGCCGTCGACCGCCAGGCTGAGGCCGGCCGGGGCGTCGCCGACGTTGGTGTACGTCACCGTCTGGACGTCGGTCTCTCCGGGCTTCGGGGGCCACGTGTGGAAGCCGGAGTAGGCGGTCGTGGTGGCGAAGACCGTGGTGTGCACGGCCGCCAGCGCGTCGAGCCGGCCGGCGCCCGCCTGGTACGGGGTGTACGCCGTGGTTGCCTTGGCGCTGCTGACCAGCGCCTCCTTGAGCTGGGTGCCCGTCCAGTCGGGGTGCTCGGAGGCGAGGAGCGCGGCGGCACCGGCGACGTGCGGCGTCGCCATCGACGTGCCGCTCATCGTGGTGTAGTAGCCGGAGCCGCGCTTGTAGTGCGAGCGCGCCGCGACGATGTCGACGCCGGGCGCGGTGATCTCCGGCTTCAGCCCGCCGTCGCCGTCACGCGGGCCCTGGCTGGAGAAGCCGGCGAGCGTGTCGGTGGAGTCGACGGCGCCGACCGTCAGCGCGGAGTCCGCGGCACCGGGGCTGCTGATGGAGTGCGGGCCGCCGTTGCCCGCCGCGATCACGAACAACGCACCCGTGTCGTGGCTGAGTTCGTCGACGGCCTGGCTCATCGGGTCGGTCTTGTCACCGCCGCCGCCCAGACTCATGCTGATGATCCTGGCCTTCTGGTCGCGGGCGGCCCACTCCATGCCCGCGATGATCCAGGATTCCTGACCGCTGCCCTCAAAGTTGAGCACTTTGCCGACGGCCAGCCGGGCACCGGAGGCGACACCCCGCTCCTTGCCGTCGGAGGCACTGCCCGTGCCGACGATGGTCGAGGCGACGTGCGTGCCGTGGCCGTTGTAGTCGGCGATGTCGTCCTCGCCGGGGACGAAGCTGGCGCTGTCGGACACCTGCCCGACCAGGTCCGGGTGTTCGGTGTCCGCGCCGCTGTCGAGTATCGCGACCTTAACGCCCTGGCCGGTGTCGCCCTCCGCCCATACCTTCTGCGCGCCGATCTGGGCGGTGGAGTCGGCCAGGTCGGCCTTTACCTTGCCGTCGAGCCACACGTGGGCGACGCCGCCCGCGAAGGACGGCTTCGCGGACCGGGCCGCCGCGCCGGAACCCCCGGTGAGCGAGGACCAGAACTCCGGTGCCTGCTTGTGGTTCTGGGCAAGGGCCGCGCCCTGGATGCTGTCCAGGCGGCGGACGTCGGTCGAGCCGGCCATCTTCGTCCGGGTGCGGGCCTTGGCGGCGGCTCCGGTGTAGCGCACGATCAGCGGCAGCCGGGAGCTGTGCGCGTCGTCGTAGCCCTCGCTGATCAGCCGCGTCACGTTGAAGAGCTGCTTGTCGAGTTTTCCGGCGCTCACGTACGGCAGGGCGGCGTCGGGGTAGACATAGGTGGCGCCGTCCACGACAGCGCGGTGGAAGCCGGTGGTGGCTCCGCTCGCGGCCTGGAAGGAGCGCACGACGGTGCCGTCGGCGGCGGTCCCGATGGTGACCTTGTCACCCGTGATCAGGGTGACGGTGTGCGTGCCGGCATCGCCGGGGGTGTGACCGGCGTCGTTGTGCGACACCTCACCGGCGGAGTAGGCGGACACAGCGGCAGCCGCCGGTATGACACCGAGTGTGAGCGCGGCCGCCACGGCGAGGGCGATCGGCCCGGGCCGGGGGATGGGAACCTTGGGCAAAGAAGACTCCTGAGACGCGGCGAAGAGCGAAAGATCACTGGATCCTGTGGCCTCCCCCGCGGTCCTTCAAGGGGTCGCCCATGTCGCTCTTGCGCCGTGGCACACTTGCGCCGCGAGCGGGCGGCGCCGTCGGCCACCGCGCGTCCGGGAGACGGCGGCGGACCGCCCCGTGAATCGCCCGAGGCAATTCAGAGTTCGATGCCCAAGCCGTCCAGGAACTCCTGGAACAGATCCTCCACGAACGGGTCGGACCGCTTCGACAGGACAACGGCGATCGTCTTGGGAACGGGAGTCAGGCCAGCCGCCCGAGCCCAGGCCACAGCACGCTCCGCGGCCTCCTCAGGGCCCAGGAACCAGTCGTCGACGGATTGGCCATCCTCCGCCATGTAGGCGGACATGGCTGCCCGATCAAGACATGCGCGCCAGGTTTCCTGGTCCTTGGTCCGGCCCTCCAGGACAAGGCAGTCGCTGTCCATGACGAATCCGGCAAGGACCGGGTGTCCAGTGACGTCAACCAGTGGGAAGGCCGCCACCTCACCCAGCGGATGCCGATGACGGACGACGACAAGGGAACCCCAGTACCCCATCCGATTGCTCCATGTCCGAAAGTCGCTGCGTGGCGGCACTCGCCGCCGCCCAGAGCCGCGTTTACGCAAGGAGGGGTGATTCTTGCAGAAGGCCACTTTCGCAACAGGCCCGAAGCGTCTGCGGGGCACACCGTAGGAGCCTGTCCCTTCGCCCGGTCCCGGTGTCGGCCGCGCCGGAAAATACCGGGCTTCGGACTGGGCGATCGCCGTATCGTCGACGCATGCTCGACGAAGACGGTTACTTCGGGGAGTCCGTCGCAGCGACGTACGACGCGTCGTCGGCGGAGATGTTCGATCCGCGGGTCGTGGATCCCGCCGTGGATCTGCTGGCGGAACTGGCCGGGGACGGCGGGCGGGCGCTGGAGTTCGGGGTCGGGACCGGGCGGGTCGCCCTGCCGCTCGCGGCGCGTGGTGTCGAGGTGCACGGCATCGACATGTCCCGGGCGATGGTCGAGCGGCTGCGGGCCAAGCCCGGCGGGGACGGGATCGGCGTCACGATCGGGGACTTCGCGACCGCCAAGGTCGAGGGGACCTTCTCGGTCGCCTACCTCGTCTACAACACGATCATGAATCTGACCTCGCAGGACGCCCAGGTGGACTGCTTCCGCAACGCCGCCGTCCATCTGGAGCCCGGCGGCTGTTTCGTCGTCGAGGTCGGCGTGCCCGATCTGCGGCGGCTGCCGCCCGGGCAGAACGCGGTGCCGTTCCGGGTGGGCGAGGGGCGGCTGGGGTTCGACGTGTACGACGTGGCCGGCCAGTCCGTCACCTCGCATCACGTCTCCGTCCAGGACGGCCGCGGCAGCTACCTGGCCGTTCCGTTCCGCTACGTCTGGCCCGCCGAGCTGGACCTCATGGCCCGGCTGGCCGGGATGCGGCTGCGCGAGCGGTGGGACGGGTGGACGCGGGAGCCGTTCACCAGTGAGAGCCGGCAGCACGTGTCCGTGTGGGAGAAGGTCGCGGGCTGAGGCGTCCGGCGTCCTCACGTCGGAGGAGCCGGAGGGCCTGGTCCGCGTCCCGGCCGGACTCCTCGATGCAGGGGGACGGATGGAGCCCCAGTACGCGCGCGGCTGGGCCGGCACCTCACGCGAAACTGCGCCGCGCCGGTAGCGGAGGGTCGGCCTCCGGGCGGCCAGGAGAGGCGGTGAGCCCCCCCGCCCGCCCGGACAGACGCGGTGTGTTCGGCGGCCAGTGGTGAGCAGACGGCCTCCGCGCCCTCGGCGAGCGCCGCCGGCCGCCCCTGTCGGGGTGGTCCGCACCACGCACGGTGTGCGGTGGAGGTCCCCCCTCGGCCTCACGGAACCGCGCGCGCGTTCTCCCCTTCCTCGACGGTGGGCTCGGGGGCCGCCGGCGCGGGCGCGGGACTGGGGAGTGCGCGGCGGAAGAGGGGGACCGCCGCCGCCGTTGTGATCACCGCGACCAGGACCAGCATGGAGAAGACCTCGCGGTTGATCAGTCCTTGGGCGAGGCCGATGTTGATGAAGATCAGGATCATCAGGCCCCTGGCGTTCATCAGCGCGCCGATCGCGTAGGACTCCCGGGACGGGAATCCCAGGGCGCGCATCGCGAGGCCGCAGCCGAAGTACTTGCCCGCGAAGCCGGCCAGGAGGATGAGCAGGAACGGAACGGCCATGGACCAGCCGGCCAGGCCGTTCAGCTCCGTGTTGAGTCCGGAGTACGTGAAGAAGACGGGGAGCAGGAAGACGCAGACCAGGTCCATCATCCGGCCGTGCACGGCCTCGCGGAACGCGGCGTCGCGGGGCATGGCGACGCCGGCGATGAAGCCGCCGAACACGGAGTAGATGCCGATGTAGTCGGTGACGTAGCCGGCGAGCAGGGCGACGCCTATGACGACGTACATCTGGTCGAAGGAGAGGGAGCCCGTGCGCGACACCTGTGCGCCGAGCGGCCGCAGCAGCCGTCGGACCGCCGTGAGCATGACAATCACGAAGGCG
Organism: Streptomyces sp. NPDC004658; assembly: GCF_040609555.1. Taxonomy (NCBI): domain Bacteria; kingdom Bacillati; phylum Actinomycetota; class Actinomycetes; order Kitasatosporales; family Streptomycetaceae; genus Streptomyces; species Streptomyces sp. NPDC004658. The sequence goes on along the minus strand of NZ_JBEXKG010000112.1, from coordinate 11,519 downwards.
ATGGAGAATCCTATGGTCACCAGTGCGTCGGCGGGCGCTCCGGAGTGGAGCGCGGTGAGGAGGGCCAGGAAGCACCACGCCGCGGCGTCGTCGATGGAGGCGCCCAGCAGGGCGAGGCGTCCGAGGTATGTGTTCTGCCGCCCCTGTTCGTAGAGAATTCTCGCCAGCATCGGGAAGGCGGTGACGGACAGGGCGCCGCCGACGAAGAACGCGAATTCCAGGGGACTGACATCCCCTCGGGACAGCCGGCCGTGCAGAAGGAAACCGACACCGGCGCCGAGGGCGAGGGCGGGCACTATTCCGGACACGGCGAGGACCGCCGCACTTCTCCCCAACTCCCGATTGCCGTGGGTGCCGTGATCCAGGCCGACGCCCACCAGGAACATGAACAGGGTCAGCCCGACAGTGCTCAGCACATAGAGGACCGGTTTCACCTCCACGGGGAACACCGCCTTCTGCGTCCCCGGGAAGAGGGCCCCGAAGAAGGTCGGGCCGAGGAGAACGCCGGCGACCATCTCACCGACGACTCTCGGCTGCCTGACGGCCACCGCCAGCCGTCCGCACAGGGCCGAGGTGACCAGAATGAGCACGATCGCGGGGAGGACCTTGAGGACGAGATTCAGGTTCGGGTCACGGGCAAGCGCAAGACCGACGGACTGACTCATGGATTGCCAACCTCCTTGTGGACCGGCCCCCGTCGTGAAACCTCACGCTTGACGCCGGCCTTTACGGTGCCGACCCTGGAGCGGGGCGACGGGGGAGGAAACGAAGTGACACGGGAACGACAGGATGTCTGGCTCCGCCGCTTCCATCCGGCCGTCGGGGGCGAGGAACTGATCTGCTTCCCGCATGCCGGCGGCTCCGCCGGCTACTGGTTCCCGCTCTCCGCGTCCCTGGCGCCGGCGGTCTCGGTCCTCGCCGTCCAGTACCCGGGCCGCCAGGACCGCCACCTGGAACCGCCGGTGGACGATCTGCACCGTCTCGCGGACCGGATCGGCGAGGTGCTCGCGGCCCGGCCGCCCGCCCGGAGCAGGATGTTCCTCGGACACAGCATGGGCGCCACGCTCGCGTACGAGGTGGCCCTGCGTCTGGCGGGCCAACCGGCCGGTCCGAGCGCGCTGTTCGTGTCCGGATGCCCGGCGCCGTCCCGCCCGCGCACGGAAGCCTCCGTCATGGTGCGCGGAGCGGTGGACGACAGCGCGCTGATCGACAAGGTCCGCGCACTGGGCGGCACCGACTCCCGGCTGCTGGCCGACCCGGAACTGCTGGGCCTGGTCCTGCCGGCGCTGCGCGCCGACCACCGCGCCGCCGAGACGTACACGAGCACTCCGGGTGCCGTCCTCACCTGCCCCGTGGTGGCCCTCACCGGGGACGATGACGTGACGGCGACCCGGGCGGACGTCGACGCCTGGCGGCAGCACACCACGGGCGAGTTCGGCCTGCGGACCTTCACCGGCGGCCATTTCTTCCTCATGGAGCATCTCGACGCCGTGGCGGACCTCGTCGCCGGCCGCTTCCGGCGTGCGCGCCGACCGGAGCCGACCCCCTCCGATCACCTCTGACCGCCGTCCGCCAGCAGTTCCGACACCGCTCGGGCGACCCTCGGGTCCCGCGCGATCTCGGACCGCTCGACGTCGAAGGACAACTCCCGTGCCCCGGGCGTCGGATGACGTGCCGGACCCGCCGAGCGGATGACGACCGCCGACGAGAAGTCCGGTTCCGGATCGGCGCGGTGCGCGGCCAGGGTGTACGCCACGAACGCCGCGAACCGGCTGACCAGGTCCTCGGTCAGCTCACCGATCGACGCCTCCGGGACTCCGGCCCGCCGGAACGAACGCCCCGCGGCCTCCCGGAACAGCTCCAGCAGGCCGCGGCCGAGCCCGGAGAGTCCGTCCTCCTGGGCCCGCAACCGGTCGGCGGATCGCAGATAACCGGTCAACTCCTCCTCGGAGAGGACCGAGGAGAACTGCTCCACGGCCCTGCCGAAATCCTTCACGAGACCGGCCGCGCCGGCCGGCTCGGGCTCCAGGACGATCGCTCTGGGAGGGGTGCCCTGCCACGCCGTCAGCGCCCGGACCATGCGTGGCACAAATGCCGCTCCGATACAGTAACCGAGTACCGCGCGTACCGGAAAAGCGCTGGATTCGACCTCGCGTAACCATGCGGAAAGACGGTCGGAATCCGCTTCCTCGGCGTCCGGGAAATCCTGGGATCCGGTCAGCCACAGCGACCGTCGGGGCATCAGGAGTGGTTCCAGGTCGGGAAATCCGGAATCCCTCCGTGACACGGAGGGGAAGTCCACGGCAAGCACGATCCCGGATCGTGGATCAGCGGATCCGAGGACGCGCCACGATGAAGTCGTCATCCCGTGCCACGCTAGCGTCGCCCAGGTCACGGGTCAATCAGTCGTTCACGCCTCCTCGCAAATCCGGCACGCCGCCGAGGCGGTGGGCCCCATTGCTCCCGCGCAACCGCTGCGGCTACCATGCGAGGGCTCCGCAAGAACGTAGTACAGGGCGTCAACTCGTGCACGTTACTGGGAGGTTGTAGATGATCACCAGTCAGGGAATAGGCGCCAGCATGCACTCCATTCCGGTCGGATCCGACCGGCTGCGGCTGGCCCTCGAACTCGTCGCGGGAACCGCCGCGCTGTCCCGGCTCCAGGAACGCGAAGCCGTCGCCACGCCCGCCGCCGGCAAGTGAGCACGGTCACCGCGCCACAGCACGACGACGAATCCGACGGGTCATCTCCGCATACGGCCTGGGCCGAGTGGCTGATGTCCGCCCGTTGCTCATTGCCGGATTTCTCGCGCACCGCTCCGGCCCGCTGCGTCTTCAGCGTCCAGGATCTGCACGGCCGCACCTGGCACAGCTGGCAGCCCGGAAAGGAAGAACCGCGCCCTCTCCCGTCCCTGCGCGGCATAGGGTCGAACGTCCGGATCTCCCCTTCGGGTGAGCACATCTGGTGGTTCGACGATCTGTTCGGCGACCAGGCCGGCCGGTGGCGCCGTACGCCCTTCGAGGGCGGGGAGAGCGTCGACGCGATGCCCCAGGCACCCTCCGGAGGGGCCCGTGGGCTGGTGCTGGGCATGACCGGTACCGCGGTCGCCGCACTGGCCGTTCCCGGCGTCGGCCACGAGGTCCACCTGCTGTCACCCGGCGGGGAATGCCGGAACATCCACTCCGGCGAAGCCCCCGTCCAGGCCGCCGGCCTGTCCGCGGACGAATCGCTGGTCCTCCTGCTCCACGCCCGCCACGGCAACGCCCGTTGCCCCGCGATGCAGGTCCTCGACACCGAGGGCCGGACGATCGGCGAGCTGTGGGACGGCGTGGGACGGGGCCTGGAGACGTACCCGCAGCTGGCGAGCTTCTCGCCCGTGCCGGGGGACGACCGGGTCGTGGCCCGGCACGAGCGGCGAGGGCGCACCGGGCTGCTGCTGTGGTCGGTCCGCACCGGGAAGGTGACGGAACTCCCGCTCCCGCTGCCCGGTGACGTCACCGGCGGGTTCACCGCCGACGGCTCGGCCTTGCTGATCGTCCACACCCATCGCGGCCGTACCGGCCTGTACCGCTACCACCTCGGCTCCGCCCGGCTGGAGGAGATCGAGAACCGGTACGGCGTCGTCGAGAGCGTGACCTCGCTGCCCGACGGGCGTGCCTGGTACGTCTGGTCGTCGTCGGTGTCCCCGCCGGCCGTGCTCGACGAGGACCGGTCACCGGTGCTCGGCCCGGTGACCGGGACCGCCGTCGAAGCCGCCGCGCACGCCGTCCCGCAGCCGTTCGAGACCCGTACCGCCGCCGGTCCGCGGATACCCGGCTGGATCACGATGCCGGTCGGCGTGCCACGGCCCGCGCCCGCCGTCTTCCTGCTGCACGGGGGGCCGCGCGCGCACGACGGAGAGGAGTTCTCCGCGGAGGCCCTCGCCTGGCAGGACGCCGGGTTCGCCGTCGTACGCGTCAACTACCGCGGATCGACCGGGTACGGCTGTGCCTGGCGCGACGCGGCCCTCGGCGACGTGGGCCTCGCGGAACTCCAGGACGTGAACGCGGTCCGTGCCGATCTCGTCTCCCGGGGGCTCGTCGACGCCGACCGCTGCCTGCTCGCCGGTGGTTCCTGGGGCGGCTATCTGGCGCTGCTCGGCGCCGGCCTGGACCCGGAGAACTGGGCCTGCGTCCTCGCCAGCAGCCCGATCGCCGACTATGTGGCCGCCTACGAGCAGGAGCCGCCCATCCTCCAGGCGTTCGACCGGGCCATGTTCGGCGGCTCGCCGTCCGAGGTGCCCGAGCGGTACCGCCGGGCCTCCCCGGCGAGCTATGCGGACCGGGTCAAGGCGCCGCTGCTGCTGATCGTGGGCAACGCCGACACACGCTGCCCGCCGCAGCAGACCCGCGGCTACCTCGACCGGCTCCGCGCCCGCGGCGCGGACGTGGAGTTCCATCTCGTCCAGGGCGGCCATGGCGCGGCGTCCGGCCACGACGAACTGCACCGGCTGCGCCTCCAACTGGACTTCGCCCGGCGCAAGGCAGGAACAAGGGAGGTCTCACCGTGACAGACCAGGACTCGTCCGCAGTCCCCGACCAGGGTGCCGCTGCCGCCGGGACCGCGGCAGGGGCCGATCTCGGCAAGCCGCTGGCCGACATCGCGGCGCTGGTCGCGGAACTGGACCGGGAACCGGACCGATCCGCGAAACTGGCCGCCGAGGCGCTGCGCGGGCTCGCGGAGGACTCGGTCCGGGTGGCCGGCGAGCCCGGCGCCGGCTACGGCCCGGCGCTGCTCGGCACCGCATCCGTCCGCCTGATGCTGCTGGCCTCCTACGACCGGGTCCGCAGATGTGTGATGACCCTGTTCGACCTGGCCAACGCGCTGGCGGCGCCGGACACGCACCCGGTCGCGGTGTCGCAGCTCCAGACGCTGGCGACGCGGCTGCTGCCCGCCATGGAGGCCATCCGCGCCGGACTGCATCCCGTCGTCGCCCTGACGGCCATGCGGGTCGAGGAACAGGAGGGCACGCTGGTCCTCGACCCCGAGACGGGCGACGAGGTCCGGGCGTCCCTGCGCCTGCTCGACACCGTCGGCCAGTCGGCCGAGGCGGTCGCCGCCCTGGAGCTGCTGGCCCGGCACCTCGCCGAGCGTCCGGGCGGGACGGACGCCGCGGAGCGGCTGACCCGGATCCTGGCCGACGCCGCCTGACACGCGGTACGCGCACGGGCCGGACACCGAGGAGTCGGTGTCCGGCCCGTGCGTGTGTCCGGGACCCGTGCGCGTGCTCAGGAGGCGGTCAGGCCCAGGCTGGGATACAGCGGCTCCGGCTCCCCGGACGACGCTTCGAGCAGCACCTGCACCCCGGTCAGCGCCAGGTCGATGTGGAACGGCGTGTAGTGGCCCAGCCCCAGACCGAGGTGGATCCCCGGCTGGCGCTCGTTGGGGTGGAAGTTGGCGCGCACCCGGTCCGCGCACAGGGGGTGCGTCCCGAAACCGAACTCGTGGATCTTCCGGTAGCGGGGCTCGGCCTCCACCAGCGCGGTGAACGCGTCCCGGACCCGCCGGGACGCCGCCGTCGGCGCGACGAATTCCTGGATCCACCCGCCCGAGACCCGGGCGATGACCGGGGCGTCCTCCATGCCCGCGAGCCGCGCGTAGGTCTGCGCGGTGTCCTCGCGGGTCACCCCCACCTCACCGCGGTGGATGATCGGCGAACCCTTCAGGACGATGTCACCGTTGACCCGGACCCTGCTGTCGGTGTCGAACTCGCCGGCGTCGTCGGCGAGCGTGGACAGCTCCCCGGTGGGCAGCACGGTCTGGTCCCCCCAGCGCAGCGGGCCGTGCAGCGAGAACCAGTGCGGGGACTCCTGGTGGTGGAACCGGCAGGACGTGCCGAAGTCGGAGTTCAGCAGCAGCAGACTGCCCGCCTCCTCCAGGCTGTTGATCAGCCGCTCCTCGATCTCCAGCTCGTTGCGGTAGTCGGTGGCGCAGATGATCTCCAGATGCCGGGCGAGCGACCCGACGGAGAAGCCGGTGGAGAAGAACGAGATCGCGCCGAGCTTGGTGTCCTGGATGTCCTCGGGCAGCAGATGCTCGAACTCGTCGTCGGCGATCCACAGCACGGTGGTCCGCAGCCCGGCCCGGCGCGCCTCCCGCAGGACCTCCAGAAGGTCCGCGCGGCTGTCCGGCCCCGACCAGACCAGCTCGTGCACCGGCGTGGGCACGTCCCGGGACAGCTTCAGCCGGGCCCGTACCGCCGGCGCGCAGACGAGGACGACCTGGTCGCCGAAATCGCCGTCGACCAGACCGCGCAGCCCGGAGATCCGCAGCTCGGCGTACTCGTCCGAGGAGGCCTCGGCCAGGTGCCTGATGGCGGGGTCCGGCATGGCACCCCAGATCTCCTCCGGTCCGCAGTTGCCGCCGGGGCACCGGGGGGCCTGTCCGTCGGCCGCCAGCTCCCTCGGATCCTTGCGCAGGCACGGGCAGTTGCCGCGGCTGACCTCAATCTTCGGCACGATCGCTCCTTGAGTCGCAGTGTCATGAGCCGGGTCGGATCAGTCCGACGGGTCGAAGCGGAAGCCGGCGAACACCGGGGCGGCCGGGTCCCGCCCGTCGTCGGCGACAGCGAGGCTCGCGTCGGCGGGCGCGGCGGCGAGCCGGTGCAGCACGGTCACCACGCGGTCCGCCAACGCCCGCGCGGTGCTCTCGCGGTACAGCTCGCTGTCGTAGCGCAGCGTCAGACGGAGCCCGTCGGGGTGTTCACAGAACAGGAAGGCCAGGTCGAGCTTGCCGTGCCGCAGCGGAACCGGTTCGCCGGTGAAGCCGATGCCGTCCTCGGCGGCGCGCGGCACCCGCGTCCGGTGGTAGTGCGACAACCAGACGTCGAACAGCGGATGCCGGCCCGGCGCGGTCCGTACGGACAGGTCGGCCACCAGTTCGTCGAAGGGGACCGCGCCGTGGTCCATGGCGTCGAAGGTCTGCTCGGCTACCGCACCGACCACGGTGCGCACCGGCCTGGCGGGCGTGACGTCGACCCGGACCGGCACGGTGGTGACGTAGCAGCCGAGCGCGTTCGCCGCACGCAGCGCGGGCCTGCGGTCGACCGCCGTACCGAGGCAGACGTCCGTGGCGCCCGTCGTCTGCCGCAGGACGGTGCCGACGGCCACGGCCAGGGTGGCGAAGATCCCCGCGTGCACCGACGAGGCCAGCGCGCGCAGCCTCCGCACGGTGGCGGCGTCGATGTCGGCGACCACGTTTCCGCAGGCGGTGCGCGGGCTGTCCGACCGCCGGACGTCCACCGGCAGCGGCAGGGCGTCCGGCAGCGGGGTCAGCAGTTCCCGCCAGTGGGCAAGGGCGCGTTCCCGGTCCTGCGGCGGGTCGGCGACGACCGGCACGGGCAGGGCCGCGCTGTCGTACGCGGCGGCGATCTCGGCCGGGAGGATCTCCAGGCTGCGGCCGTCGCAGACGATGTGGTCGGCGACCGTCAGCAGCCACCACTCGCCGCCGCGGCCCAGGAACAGCGTGGCGCGCAGCAGCGGGCCGCGAGCGAGGTCGAACGGCGTGTTCGCCCGCTCCTCGACGGCCCGGTCCAGCTCGGCCGGGCCGTCCACCCGTACCACCTCCAGCGGCGCCACCCGGTCCGTCACCGTCACCTCCGGCCGGCCGCCGCGCTCGGGGACCACCGTGCGCAGCACCGGATGCCGCCACTGCACCGCGTGGAGCGCCCGCTCCAGCCGTACGGGGTCGACGGTCCCCTCACCCCGGAACAGGGCGGGCACGTTGTAGCCGACGTAGTCCGGGGGCCGGATCTGCCGTTCCAGCCACAGCCAGTTGACGATGCCCTCGGTCGCGGAACCCCGGGCCTCGGCGGTCCCGGCCCGCGGTGCGGTGCCGGCCGGGGGGCCGAGCCGGCCGGCGAGCCGGGCCGGGCTGGGGCACAGGAAGACGTCCCGGACCCCCACCTGCCGCCCCCACGACGCGCTGACGGCCGCCGCGAGTTCGGCCGCGGCGAGACTGGTCCCGCCCGACAGGAAGAAGTCGGTGTCCGGGCCCACCTCCACGCCGGGCAGGACCTCGGCGAACAGCGCCGTGAGCCGGCGCTCCGCCTCGTCGGCGGGCGGGCGCGCGGACGGCTCCCGCCCTTCCGGGAGCCGCGGCGGCAGGGCGGCGAGAGCCCGGCGGTCGATCTTGCCGTTGGGGGTGTACGGCAGGCTCTCCACCGGCACCACCACGGCGGGCACCATGTGCCGGGGCAGGATCCCGGCGACCGCGGCGCGCAGCCCTTCCCCGTCCAGCGGGTGCCCCGACGAGTCCTCCGGCTGCGCGTACCCGACGATCAGGGGATCGGCGTCCGGGGCCGGCCGGTGCACCACGGCCGCCGCCGCGCGCACCCCGGGCCGGGCGGCGAGCGCCCCCTCGATCTCGCCCAGCTCGATCCGGAAGCCGCGGATCTTCACCTGGCCGTCGGCCCGGCCCCGGAAGTCGATGGCACCGTCCGGGCGGTAGCTGGCCAGGTCGCCCGAGCGGTACGTCCACCGCCCCTCGGCATCCGCGTAGAACGCGGAGACGGTGTGGGCCGGCGAGCCGAGATAGCCGCGCCCCACCCCGGCGCCCCGGATGTGCAGTTCGCCCACGGCACCCGGAACCGCCACCTCGCCGAACCGGTCGAGCACCTGGTACCGCAGATTCGGCAGCGGGCGGCCGATGGTCGCCGGCGGGACCGCCGCGTCCGCGACGCACGGGTGCCAGGACTGGAAGACGGTCGCCTCCGTGGGACCGTAGACGTAGATGAAGTCCCGGCCGGGCTGCCACCGGTCGACCAGTGCCTGGCCGAATCCGTCACCGCCGGTGACGACCGTGCGCACGCCGGGGAAGCGGCCCGGGTCGAGCTGCGCGAGCGTGGCGGACAGCAGGAACACCGTGTCCACCTCGTGCCGCGCGACGAACGCGGCCAGCCGGCTCGGCGCCATGTCCCGCTCCTCGTGGACGACCACGGTCGCAGCGGCGTACAGCGGTGCGAAGATCTCCCACACGGTGACGTCGAAGCTCGGGCTGCCCGTGTGCAGCATGCGGGCGCCGGCCCGCAGTCCGAACCGCTCCGCCGTGTGATGCAGCAGGTTGACGACGCTCCGGTGTTCGATGCCGACCCCCTTGGGGCGACCGGTCGACCCGGACGTGAAGATCACATAGGCGAGGTCGTCCACCGCGGCCTCGTGGAGCGGCTTCGGCCAGCCACCGACCGCCGCGCGCGCGAGCAGCGCGGCCAGATCGATGGACCGCACCCGGCCCAGCTCCGCCGGATGGGTGTCCTGCGGACGGCCCAGCACCGGCCCGTCCCCGCTGGAGTCGAGCAGCGCGCGCAGGCGTTCCGGCGGATACCCCGGGTCCAGCGGTACGCAGACCGCGCCGCAGGCCAGCACGGCGAGCCAGGCCACGACGAGTTCCGGACCGCGCGGCAGGCAGAGCCGCACGAGCGTGCCCGGCCGTACCCCGTCCGCCCACAGGCCGGCGGCCAGTTCGGCTGCCGCCGCGAACAGCTCGGCGAAACTCAGCCGTCCCGTGGACCAGACGACCGCCACGTCCTGCGGCCGGGTCCGGGCGCGTTCGTCGAGCAGCGCGTACAGCGAACGGTCCGGCACCGGGGCGTCGGTGTCGTTGATGCCGTCCAGCACGCGGCGCTCCTGCGCCGACAGCAGCGGCAGGTCGGCGGGGCGCACGGCCGCGCCCCGCGCCACCGCGTCGGCGGCCCGCGCCAGCCGGGCGGCCAGTCGCGCCACGGTCTCCGGCTCGAAGAGGGCGCCGGTCCCGTCGAGCACCAGCGCGTCGCCGGTGTCGGTGACGCTCAGGACCAGCTCCGCACCGGTGTCCGGGACGTGCGGGACCCGGGTGTGCAGCCACACCTGCGGCGGCGTGGCGGACGCGCTCGCCGTGGCCACCCGGCGGGCCAGTGCGGCGATGGTGTCGTCGTCGCGCACCGCGAGGTCGGCCGTACGGCGCCGGGTGCCGTCGTCCAGGCCGAGCGGGACGGTCCGCGCGCCGGTGATCCGGGCCAGCGCCGAGGCGACGGTGGCCGCCAGTTCCGCCGGACCGGGCGCTCCGGCCGGAAGCGGTTGCCGGACGCGGTGCCATCGCCCCCGGGGGTCCGCGCCCGTACGCGGGCGGTCGGCCGGAATGTCCAGCAACTCGCTCATCGCCGCTCCCCCTCCTCATGCCGGTCCAGCGCCCCGTGGAGCCGCTCGGTGAACCGGGCCAGCAGATCGTCCACGGTTTCCGGCCGGAACAGCTCGCCCTTGTAGAGCACGTGGCCGTCCACCGACCCCTCGGTCACGCCGACGGAGACGATCAGGTCGTAGGTGGTGGTCACCGGCCGCCGCGCCCGGGTCGTCTCGCGCCGGTGCCAGCCCGGCGGCAGGTCGTCCGCGTCGTCCTGCGCCACCACCAGGACGCGGGCCAGGTCGGCTCGGTCGACGCCGCAGGTCTCCGCCAGCTCCCGGCCCACGAGCGCGAACGGGACGGCCGCGCTCTGGGCGTCGATGACGGCGTCCCGCACGCGGCGGATCAGGCGGAGGTCGTCCGGGCCGTCGGAGAGGTCGAGCCGCAGCACGGCCGTGGTGGACAGCAGACCGACCGTGTAGAGCAGTCCGGGTTCGTTGCGGGTGCTGATCGTGGTGGCCAGCCGTACGTCCGTGGTGTCCGCACCGCCGTCGGCCAGTGCCGCCGCCAGGCTCGCGAGCAGGACGACGAAGGGGCTGCACCCGATCCGCGCCGACCGGTCCGCGAGCCGCTCCCCGACGGGGGCCGGCAGCCGGAACGGCCGCTGCTCGACCAGGAGGGCCGTGGGCAGCAGGCGGGGCCGGTCCAGCGGAACCGGGTCGGGCGCGGGGCCGGCACCGAGCCGCTCCCGCAGCCGGGCCAGCGCGGCGGTGTACCCGCCCTGCGCGATCAGCTCCCGTTCGGTGTGCGCGACGTCCGCCATGCTGAGCGCGTCCGTGACGGCGGGCGGCGTCGCGCCGTGGCGGTACCGGTCGGCGATCTCGGACACCAGGGTGCTCATCGCCAGCCCGTCCACGGCGATGTGGTGCACCGCCAGCACCAGCACGGAGCTGTCCGGCGCGGTGGTGACGAGCAGGGCCCGCACGAGGAGTCCGGCGGCGAGGTCGAACGGCTCGGCCAGATGGCGCTGTACGCACGCGTCGAGCGCCGCCGCCCGGTCCTGCGGGGGCAGGTCCGACAGGTCCGCGGTGGCCCAGCCCGCCCGTGGCTCGCCGGCCGGTACCCAGGCGGGCCCGGAATCCGTCGCGGTCAGCCGCGAGGACAGCGCGGGATGGTGCGCGACCGTGTCCCGCACCGCCGCCCGCATCCGTTCGGCGTCGCAGCTCCCCAGGTCCACGACGTCCAGCACCGTGAAGGAGGCCGGATCCGCCGAGGCGTCCAGGGCGGCGAGCACGTCGGCCTGTTCGAGGGTGACCGGGTAGGGCCCGGCGCCGGCGCGCCGGATCCGGGGCCGGGCCTGCGGACGGGCCGAGGCGGCGCGCAC
>NZ_JBEXKG010000111.1:0-26676 GCF_040609555.1 Streptomyces sp. NPDC004658 | reverse complement strand
GGCCCGACGGGGACACCTCGGCCGCCGCGGTGGCCGCCGCGGCCCGCGCGGGCGACCCGGTGGCCGTCGCCTCGTTCGAGCGGGCGGCACAGGCGCTCGCCGCCGGTATCGCGGCCACCGCGACGCTGGTCGAGATCGACATCGCGGTGATCGGCGGGGGCGTCGGCAAGGCGGGCGACGTCCTGTTCACGCCGCTGCGCAAGTCCCTCACCGACTACGCGACCCTGTCCTTCGTGCGGCACCTCACCGTCGTCCCCGCGCAGATGGGCACCGACGCGGGCCTGGTCGGCGCGGCTGCGGCGGCCCTGACCCGCACCGCGGACGCGACGCCGGTGAGCCGCTAGGGTCCGCCCGCTCCGACGGCAGGGTGCCGGGGGTTCGCCGGGGCGGACCCGTCAGGGGGTTGCTGGGGGCGGCGCTGCCCCGCCCTCAGCTCCCAGCGGAGCCCGGGCCGGTCAGCAGGTGAGTCGGGCGTCCGCCCAGTCCGCGTGGTCGGAGTCGACGCCGTCGCCGCCGTCGGTGACGACCAGCCGTACCACCTGGGCGCCGGTGACGTCGGCGGTGAGCGGCTGGGCGGGCATCGCGTTGGTGAGGACACCGGTGGACGCGGCCTTCGTGCCGTCCGCCCAGATCTCGAAGGCGACGGTGCCCTTCGTGCCCTTCTCGTCGTCCACGCCGACCTGCGCGGTGACCTTCTCGCAGGCCTTGCCGGTGTAGAAGGAGATGTCGCTGAGCGCGTGCACGCCGAGGCCCTTGGCGTACACGGTGCCGCCGATGGTGAGCGGATTGCCGTCGCCGGCGGCGCTCTCCCCGTTGCTGGTGTTCCGTTCCACCGGCCCCCAGCCGCTGGTCGCCGACAGCCACGGCAGATCACCGAGGTACGACGTCCCGGCGGGCGGCGGTACGACGATGGACGCGGTCAGCGGAAGGGTGCTGGTGACCGGTGTGCCGGACGGCGAGCGGTAGCTCGTGGTGAGCGTGAGGCCGTAGGAGCCGGCCGGGGTGCCGGACGGCGCGGTCACCCGCCAGCCGGTGGACAGCGTCCCGCCGGGGGCCAGCGCGGGGGCCGAGGTCGCCGAGGTGGGCCGTACCGTCCAGCCGGCGGGGCCGGTCAGCGACACGGAGACCCGCCGCGCGGGAGTCCGGCCGAGGTCGGTCACGGTGCTGGTGAGCGTGGCGGGGGTGCCCGCCTCCAGCAACGGGCTGCCGTCCAGTCCGAGTTCCACGGCCGGCGGATGGTCGGCCCAGCGCGGGTCGGCCGAGACGCGCAGCAGGACCGTGCCGTGGGCCGGGACGGTGGCGGCGATGGTGCCGGCGGTGTTGTACGTGCGGTGCTGCCACAGGTCGCGCAGGGCGTAGGCGTCGGCGTCCGGCAGGCCGACGGCGCCGGCGCTGGTGGTGATCCGCTGGGCGGTGCCGGACTCGTTGAAGAGGGCCACCGCGCGGCTGCCGTCCTTCATCTCCTTGGCGACGACCCAGCGGCCGCCCTCGGAGGAGACGACGGTGCCCTGCTTGCCGAGCGGGTCCTGGTCGACGGCGATGACCTCCTTGTTGCCCAGGATGTCGTACGTCGCCTGGGAGGCCTTGCGCAGGTCGGTGCCGATGAGCAGGGGCGCGGCCATGACCGACCAGAGCGAGAAGTGCGAGCGGTACTCGGTGTCCGTCATGCCGCCGTTGCCGACCTCCAGCATGTCGGGGTCGTTCCAGTGGCCGGGTCCGGCGTACGGGGCGAGCGGGAGGTTCTGCTTCAGGATCGACAGCATCGAGCTCCAGTTGTCGCTGATGTCGCCGGTGGTCCGCCACAGGTGGCCGACGTCCGAGGCCCACTCCCAGGGCTTGTTCTGGCCCCACTCGCAGATGCTGTAGACGATGGGCCGCCCGGTCGCCTTCAGCGCGTCGCGCATGGTCCGGTAGCGCTGCTGGGCGTCCACGCCCTGGTTGTTGCAGTTGTCGTACTTCAGGTAGTCCACGCCCCAGTCGGCGAACTGCCGCGCGTCGCTGTACTCGTGGCCCAGGGCGCCCGGGAAGCCCGCGCCGTCGCAGGTCTTGGTGCCGGCGCTGGTGTAGATGCCCAGCTTGAGCCCCTTGGCGTGGACGTAGTCCGCGACCGCCTTGATGCCGTCGGGGAAGCGCACGGGGTCGGGCACCAGCTTGCCGTTCGCGTCCCGGTCCGGCAGGGCCCAGCAGTCGTCGAGGTTGACGTACCGGTACCCCGCGTCCTTGAGGCCCTTCTCCACGAAGAGGTCCGCGATGCCCTCGACCATGGACGCGTTGAAGTCGGCGCGGCAGTGGGTGGAGTTCCAGTTGTTGAAGCCCATCGGCGGGGTGAGGGCGAGCCCGTCGGCCAGGGCGGGGACGGTGGGTGCTCCGGGGGTGTCGGCCGGGGCGGCGAGGGCGGGGGCGGCCAGGCCGGCCGCGCACAGCAGGGCCGCGGTGAGCGCTCCGGCCACCCTTCGGCGTGTGGTGCGGGTCGTGCGGGTGTGAGGGCGACGCATCGTTGACGTTCCTCCGACTCGCGGGACAGGGACGACTACGTACCTGCTTGACTGCATGTACGCGTCATCAGTGCGCGCTTACGGTAGGACGTGTCGGACTGTGTTGGAAGAGGCTCGGCACGTGTTCGACTGTGTGCGCTTCCGGGTCCCGCGATCCGGTGCTCGCCGAGCACGGCGTGACCCCCGGCCGTCAGGGCAGTTGATCAGCGCATGAAGAAGCGCAGCATGCTCGCCATCGCCACCCTCGCCGCCGGATTCGTCGTGGCCGCCGTCACCCCGTCGCACGCGGCGGACGACGGAGCCCTCGGTGACCTCAACGTTTCGGACACCCTCGACACGGCCGGTCATCTCGTCGCCCAGGACAGCCTGGACGTCGACCACGGCGCCCTCGGACACGAGTAACCCCCGACGGCGCAGGGCGTGCGTGCCGGTGTCCCCGCCGCGGGGGGCACCGGCACTCCCGTCCCCGCGCGGACGGGCGCCCTCAACGCGCGGGGGTTTCCGTGGCAGGGTGGAGCGGGCAAGCCTCAGGGGGCCGACACAGGAGGGGGAGTCCGTGACCGTCGTCTGGATCAACGGCGCGTTCGGTGCGGGGAAGACCACCACGGCACGCGAACTGATCGAACTGATCCCGAACAGCGCGCTCTTCGACCCCGAGGTCATCGGCGGGGCGCTCACGCACCTGCTGCCGCCCAAGCACCTCGCCGAGGCCGGCGACTTCCAGGACCTGCCGATCTGGCGCCGGCTGGTGGTCGACACCGCCGCCGCGATGCTCGCCGAGCTGGGCGGCACTCTCGTGGTGCCCATGACCCTGCTGCGCCAGGAGTACCGGGACGAGATCTTCGGCGGTCTCGCCGCCCGCCGGATCGCCGTGCACCATGTGCTGCTCGCCCCGGCCGAAACGATCCTGCGCGAGCGGATAGCCGGGCGGGAGATCCCGCCCGACCCGCCCGACGGCGAGATACGCGTACGGCAGTGGTCGTACGACCACATCGAGCCCTACCGCGCCGCCCTCGCCTCCTGGCTCACCGCCGACGCCCACCCGGTCGACACCAGCGACCTTACCCCGTACGAGACCGCCGTGCGCGTCGCCGACGCCGTCGGCAGCGGCGCCGTACCCGCCTGCGACATCGTGCAGACCCCCGAGCCGACCGCCGAGACGCTCGCCGCCGGTGTGCTGCTCTTCGACGAGCACGACCGGGTGCTCCTGGTCGACCCCACCTACAAGCCCGGCTGGGAGTTCCCCGGTGGTGTGGTGGAGCGGGGCGAGGCGCCGGCCCGCGCCGGGATGCGCGAGGTCGCCGAGGAGACCGGGATACACCTGCGCGAGGTGCCCCGGCTGCTGGTCGTGGACTGGGAGCGTCCCGTCCCCCCGGGGTTCGGCGGGCTGCGGCTGCTGTTCGACGGGGGCCGGCTGGAATCCGGGGAGGCGTCCCGGGTACTGCTGCCCGGCCCGGAACTGCGCGCCTGGCGGTTCGCCACCGAACAGGAGGCCGCCGCGATGCTGCCACCCGTGCGCTACGAGCGGCTGCGCTGGGCGTTGCGGGCCCGGGAGCGGGGCAGCGCGCTCTACCTGGAGGCGGGTGTGCCGGTCGGCTGACCCGGCGCCGCGACGATCGAGCGCAGTGCGGCGTCGGCGCCGCTCAGGACAGGGTCGCCGTGGCCGAAGCAGGCCACCTCCGCGCCGAGGCCGGCCAATCGCCGTAGGGACGCGAGGAGTTGCTGTCGGTCCAGGTTGAACACCCCGGGGACCGGGACACCGTCGGCCGACGCCACCGTGTCCCCGGTGAACAGCACGCCCTCGGCGGGCAGGAACAGCGCGACGCTGCCGTCGGTGTGTCCCGGGACGTGGACCACGCGGGCGCCGCCGCCGAAGGCGAGGACGTCTCCGTCCGTCACCTCGGTGACCGAGGACGGGGGCACCGGCGGCCCCTCGGGCAGGTGACGGGCCGCCTGCGCGTGGATCGGCAGCTCCCACTCCTCGAACCGCGGCGTCGGGCCCGGCAGTTCCCCGCGCACGAACGGCGCGTCCAGACCGTGCGCCAGCACCTCGGCCCCGCTCAGCGCGGCGAACTCGCCCGCCCCGCCGGCGTGATCCTCGTGGAAGTGGGTCAGGACGACGCGGCGCACGTCGTGCGGGGCGTGTCCCAGGGCGGTGATCGCGTCGGCGATCGTCCGGCCGGAGCCGGTCAGGCCCGCGTCGATCAGGGTCAGCTCGTCGTCGTCGCGCCAGAGGTAGGCCTGGCCGACCGGGAAGCGGAACAGGTGCAGGCGGGGCAGCAGTGCGATGACGTCCATGCGCCGACCGTAGGAAGGGCCCCCGCCGGGAGGCGAGGGCCCTCTGCCGTGGGCAGAGCGGTTCAGCTCGCCGCGTAGTTGCGCAGGAACAGCGCCTCGGCGACCGACAGCCGCTCCAGCTCCTCGGGGGACACGCTCTCGTTGACGGCGTGGATCTGCGCCTCCGGCTCGCTCAGCCCGATCAGCAGGATCTCCGCCCGCGGGTAGAGACCGGCGAGCGTGTTGCACAGCGGGATGGAGCCGCCCTGCCCCGCGTACTGCAGGGTCTGCCCCGGGTAGGCCACCGCCATCGCGTCGGCCATCGCCTGGTAGGCGGGGCTGGAGGTGTCGGCGCGGAACGGCTGGCCCTGACCGATCTGCTCGGTGCTGACCCGGGCGCCCCACGGGGTGTGCGCCTCGATGTGCGCCTGGAGCAGCTTGGTGGCCTCCGCCGCGTCCACGCCCGGCGGCACCCGCAGGCTGATCAGGGCGCGGGCGCTCGACTGCACCGACGGGGTGGCGCCGACGACCGGCGGGCAGTCGATGCCGAGGACGGTGACCGCCGGCCGGGCCCAGATCCGGTCGGCGACGGAGCCGTCACCGATCAGCCCCACGCCGTCCAGGACCTTGGCGTCCGCGCGGAACTGCTCCTCGGCGTACTCCAGGCCGTCCCAGCGGGCGGTGGCGTCCAGGCCGTCGACGGTGGTCGAGCCGTCCTCGGCGCGCAGCGAGTCGAGCACCCGGATCAGCGCGGCCAGCGCGTCCGGGGCGGCGCCGCCGAACTGGCCCGAGTGCAGGTTGCCGGCCAGGGTGTCGATCCGCACCCGGAGCATGGTCATACCGCGCAGCGTGGTGGTCACCGTCGGCAGGCCGACCCGGAAGTTGCCCGCGTCGCCGATGACGATGGTGTCCGCCTCCAGCAGCTCGGGGTGCTGTTCGGCGTACCGCTCCAGGCCGCCCGTGCCCTGCTCCTCGGAGCCTTCGACGATCACCTTCACGTGCACCGGTACGCCGCCGTTCGCCTTCAGGGCGCGCAGCGCGAGCAGGTGCATGATGAAGCCGCCCTTGCAGTCGGCGGTGCCGCGGCCGTACCAGCGGCCGTCGCGCTCGGTCAGCTCGAACGGCGGGGTGGCCCAGCCGGCCTCGTCCAGCGGGGGCTGCACGTCGTAGTGCGCGTACAGGAGAACCGTTTTCGCACCCTCCGGCCCGGGCAGGTGGCCGTACACGGACCGGGTGCCGTCCGGGGTGTCCAGCAGCGCCACGTCGGTGAAGCCCTCGGCGCGCAGCGCCTCGGCTATCCAGTCCGCGGCGGCGTCGCTCTCGCTCTTGGGGAACTGCGTGAAGTCCGCCACCGACTTGAAGGCGACCAGTTCGGTCAGCTCCGCCTTCGCCCGGGGCAGCAGCGAGGCGACGGTCTCGGCGAGCGGATTCGACGGCATGGGCACGCTCCTCGTAGGTGCGACGTTGTACGGGGTGAGACCGATACTCCCACAGTGGCCTGCGCGGACGGCCGCCGTAGGATGCGACAGGACACTCGGCAACGGCTTGATCGGAGCGGTAGACCATCGTGAGCGGCGAGAACTCTTCGGCGGACGGCGTGCAGCGGGTCTGGGACGTCGTCGTGGTGGGCGCGGGCCCCGCGGGCGCCTCGGCCGCCTACGCGGCGGCGGTCGCGGGACGGCGCGTGCTGTTGCTGGAGAAAGCCGAGTTGCCCCGCTACAAGACGTGCGGCGGCGGCATCATCGGCCCCTCGCGCGACGCGCTGCCGCCCGGCTTCGAGCTGCCCTTCCGGGACCGGGTGCACGCGGTCACCTTCTCGAACAACGGCCGCTTCACCCGCACCCGCCGCTCCAAGCAGATGCTGTTCGGGCTGATCAACCGCCCCGAGTTCGACCAGCAGCTGGTCGAGCACGCCCAGAAGGCGGGCGCCGAGCTGCGCACGGGCGTCACCGTGCAGCGGGTCGAGCAGCACGGCTCGGCGGTGCCGGACCGGCGCACGGTCGCCGTCGTCCTCCAGGGCGGGGAGACGGTGCTGGCCCGCGCGGTGGTCGGCGCCGACGGCAGCGCCAGCCGGATAGGGGCCCACGTCGGTGTGAAGCTCGACCAGGTCGACCTCGGCCTGGAGGCGGAGATCCCGGTGCCCGAGACGGTCGCCGAGGACTGGAAGGGCCGGGTCCTCATCGACTGGGGCCCGATGCCCGGCAGTTACGGCTGGGTGTTCCCGAAGGGCGACACGCTGACGGTCGGCGTGATCTCCGCGCGCGGTGAAGGCGCCGCCACCAAGCGGTACTTGGAGGACTTCATCGCCCGGCTGGGCCTCGCCGGCTTCGAGCCCGCCATCTCCTCCGGGCATCTGACCCGCTGCCGTGCCGACGACTCGCCGCTCTCCCGGGGCCGGGTGCTGGTCTGCGGGGACGCGGCCGGCCTGCTGGAGCCGTGGACCCGCGAGGGCATCTCCTTCGCGCTGCGCTCGGGCCGGCTGGCGGGGGAGTGGGCGGTGCGGATCGCCGAGGCGCACGACGCCGTCGACACCCGCCGCCAGGCCCTGAACTACGCCTTCGCGATCAAGGCCGGGCTCGGCGTTGAGATGAGCGTCGGCAAGCGGATGCTGGCGGTGTTCGAGAAGCGCCCCGGCCTCTTCCACGCGGCCCTCACGGGCTTCCGCCCGGCCTGGCGGGCGTTCCGGGACATCACCCAGGGCTCGACCTCGCTGGGCGAGCTCGTCCGCTCCCACCCGATCGCCCAGCGCGCCCTGGCCGCGCTCGACCGGGGCCAGGCGGCCCCGGTGGAGGAGCCCGTCAGTTCGTGACGGTGATGCGGAAGACCGGGTGGTCGGGGGCGATCCGGCGCAGCTCCGCGTCCGGGGAGTCGGGGCCGACTCCGTTGAAGAAGACCCCGACCTCCGCCTTCCAGCGCTTGAGGTAGGCGCGCAGCAGCGGGACCTTGTCGTCGTCGGCGACCTCGGTCGCGGTGAAGACCTCCACGTTCTTGCCGAGCCGGAGTTCACCGCCGCCGGCCGCGCGCATGTTCCGGGTCCACTGGACGTGACCGCGCGGGGCGACCAGGTACTGCTGCCCGCCCACCGTCAGCAGGTTGACCGGCGTGGTGCGCCACTGCCCGCTCTTGCGCCCCCGTACCGCGAGGACCCGGGAGCCCCAGACGCTGATGCCGCGCCGGGTGAGCCAGGAGACGGCCCGGTTGAAGACGTTGACGGTGAACCAGCCCGGCTTGACGACGTGTGTCGACATGATGACCCCCACGGTGTGAGAGAGCGGTGCTCTCGCCGGCCTCCAGTGTGGGGCCGGCAGGTGCTCCAGAGCAAGAGCAGTGCTCTCTTTTTTGTTCACCGCTCACGTCTGTGTGCACCGCTCTCTCGCGTGGCACACTGCTGGCATGACCACCGCACAGGGTGCCCGCGCGCGGGCCAGGCAGGAAGTCACCGCGGCCATCAAGGAGGCGGCCCGCAGACAGCTGGCGGCGGAGGGCGCGGCCAAGCTGTCCCTCCGCGCCGTGGCCCGCGAGCTGGGCATGGTCTCGTCGGCCCTGTACCGCTACTTCCCCAGCCGGGACGACCTGCTGACCGCGCTGATCATCGACGCCTACGACTCCGTCGGCGAGGCGGCCGAGCGGGCCCGGGACGCCGCGGCCGACGCCCCGCCGCCGGACCGCTGGACCGCCGTGTGCGAGGGGGTGCGGCGCTGGGCGCTCGCCCATCCGCACGAGTACGCGCTGATCTACGGCTCGCCCGTGCCCGGCTACTCCGCCCCCGAGACCACCGTCCCCGCCGCGGCCCGCGTCGGCATGGTCTTCATCGGCATCGTGCGGGACGCCCACGAGGGTCCGGGGCTGTCCGTCCCCTCCCTCCCGGCCGGCCTGCGCCCCGAGGGCGCCCGCATGGTCGACGACTTCGCCCCCGGCGTACCGCCGGAGGCGGCGGTGGCCCTGGTGGCGGCCTGGGCCGAGCTGTTCGGGCTGATCGGATTCGAGCTGTTCGGCCAGTTCCACCGGGTGGTGGAGGACCGGGAAGCGTTCTTCCGGCACGCGGCCGGCCGGCTGGCGGAGGGGGTCGGGCTGGGCCGGGGGTGAGTGGGGGGTTGCCCCCCTTCAGGGTGGTTTGGCGGCGGATCTCCTGCCGGGCGGGCCGCGGCTGTGGCTCAACTGGCCATCAAGACGTTCTCCGAGCCGGTCACACAGGAGGTTTCCTTGCCTCCGGATGAGCGAGAGCCCCGGGCACAGGGATGCGCACGGGTGCGATCACAAGGTCTGCGTCAACGTGGTCGGCAACGCGTCCGGCAACACGACGAGCGGCTACTACAGCGGCTCGAACCGGTTCTACGGCCACATCAATGTGTGGGGCCCCGGCATGAGGGTGGAAGGCAGGGACAGCGCCTATTCCGGCGTCGCGGGGAAGGGCCGGGGATCCGGCCAGACCTGTGCCGAGGGCTGGGAGCTGGACAACGGCAGGTACACCTCTCCGTGGGCCTGCCCTGCGAGGACGTCAGCTGACCGCCCGGGCTCCTCCCGGCCGGGACCCCGGCGCCGGGCCGCGCCCGCCGCGCACCGCCCCGGCGTCGTACGGGGGCCCGGCTCGCGCGGTGCCGCCGTCCGCCCCGGCGTCCGGGACGCGGAGTCCCCGCCCGGCGGCGGGCGCCGCGAGCCGCGCGATCCCGGCGTCCCGAGCCGTACTCCCCAGGGAGTACACCTGATCACCTCGCCCGGCTGACGTCGTCCCGGCGGGCCGGCGTCTAGCGTGGCCGCATGGACGAGCAGCACGGCGGTGGTCCCTCGCACGGGTGGCGGTACGGGCCCCCGGGGTGGAACCGCCCGGACGACGCCGACGCGCATCGCGCCCGGCTGCCATGGCGCTCCACCGTGCTGCTCACCGCGTTCGTGCTGGTCGGCAGCGACTTCGCCGGGCACGGCCAGCCGGACCGGGTGCCGCTCGACGGCTGTGCGCGCGTGCTGCTGCTCGTCGCCTCGGCCCTGTTGCTGTGGCGGCACCGCCACCCGGTGGCCGTGGCGTTCGGCACGGCCACCGCGACCCTGGCCTATCTGGCCGTCGGCTACCCCTACGGACCGGTCTTCCTGACCGTGGCCGTCGGCTGTTTCGGCGCGGTCGTCGCCGGGAAGCGGCGGGCGGCCTGGGCGGCCGTCGCACTGCTGTGGGCGGGACACGTCCTGGTCGCGCTCTGGCTGTACCGGTGGCTCCCGCCCGCCGGGGACCGCGGCGCGGGCATCGGCCAGGAGGTCGTCGTCGCCACCTGGGTCCTGGCCGTCGTCGCCCTCGCCGAACTGGCCCGGGTCCGGCGCGAACAGTGGGCACGGGAACGCGCGGACCGCGCCGAGGCGGCGCGACGGCGCGCGGACGAGGAGCGGCTGCGCATCGCCCGCGAGCTGCACGACGTCCTGGCCCACAGCATCTCCGTCATCAACGTCCAGGCGAGCATGGGCCTCGCGCTGCTGGACAGCGACCCCGAGCAGGCGCGGGCCGCGCTCACCACGATCAAGTCCGCCAGCAAGGAGGCGCTCGGCGAGGTGCGCCAGGTCCTCGGCACCCTGCGCGCCCCGGGCGCCGCGCCGCGCGCCCCCGCGCCCGGGCTCGACCGGCTGCCGGAACTGGTGGAACAGGCAGCGGCGGCCGGCCTGACCGTCGAGACCGAGGGCGAGCCACCCCGGCTGCCGCCCGGCGCCGACCTGGCCGCCTTCCGCATCGTGCAGGAGGCTCTCACCAACGTCGTACGCCACTCCGGTTCGCGGCACGCGCGGGTGCGCTTCGCGTACGCCGACGGCGTGCTGCGGGTGCGGATCGACGACGACGGACCGGCGACCGGCGCGGACGCCGGGGGCAGCGGGAACGGCCTGGCCGGCATGCGGGAGCGGGCCGCCGCGCTGGGTGGCACCATCGAGGCGGGCCCGCGCCCCGACGGCGGCTTCCGGGTGCTCGCCGTCCTGCCGTCGCACCTCAGGGAGGACCAGTGATCCGGGTACTGCTCGCCGACGACCAGTCGCTGGTGCGCGCCGGCTTCCGGGCGCTGCTCGACGCGCAGCCGGACATCGAGGTGGCCGGCGAGGCGGCCGACGGGGAGGAGGCACTGCGCCGGGTCCGCGAACTCCGGCCGGACGTCGTCCTCATGGACATCCGCATGCCGCTGCTGGACGGCCTGGCCGCGACCCGCCGGATCACCTCCGACACGGAGTCGGCGGACGTGAAGGTGGTCATGCTCACCACCTTCGAACTGGACGAGTACGTCTTCGAGGCGATCCGCGCGGGCGCCTCCGGCTTCCTGGTGAAGGACACCGAGCCGGACGAACTCCTGCGCGCCGTACGGGCGGTCGTGGAGGGGGACGCACTGCTGTCGCCGGGCGTCACCCGCCGGCTCATCGCCGAGTTCGCGGCCCGCTCCAAGCAGCCCGCGGCGGTGGACGCGCTCGCCCGGCTCACCGAGCGGGAACGGGAGGTGATGGCGCTGGTGGGCATCGGCCTGTCCAACGAGGAGATCGCCCGCCGGCTGGTGGTCAGCCCGCTCACGGCCAAGACGCACGTGAGCCGGGCCATGGTGAAGCTGGGCGTCCGGGACCGCGCCCAACTCGTCGTCCTCGCCTACGAGTCGGGGCTGGTACGGCCCGGCTGGCTGGGCTGAGCCGCCCGCCGGAGACCTTGGTGCGGCGGCTCCCGTGTGCGGCTGCACAGGCGTGCGCCCGGCGGGGCAAGCGATCCCCGCCGGGCGCACGCGTGGAGGCGTCCCCCTGTTTCCTGGGCCTCTCGTTCGGAGCATGCCGGGCTCGCGGTCCCTGATCCGGCCTGATCCGAACGAAAGACCCTAGTCGCGGACCGGTACGCGGTCCGCGTCCGCCTCCTTCACGGTGGACCTGGCGACCACGACCGAGTGGCCCCGCCGGGGCCGGCGCAGCCCGGTGAGCGACAGCAGCAGCCCCGCCACGGCGATGATCGCGACCACGACCAGACCGGGCCGGTAGCTGTCCAGGACGGCCTGCGGGGTGGCCTTCGCGGGAGCGTGCGCGGTCACCACCGCCGTCACGACGGCCAGGAAGAGCGCGCCGCCCACCTGCACCGAGGTGTTCAGCAGCCCCGAGACCATGCCCTGCTCGTGCTCGTCCACGCCGTTGGTGGCCTGGACGTTGAGGGAGGGGAAGGTCAGCGCGAAGCCCGAGCCGACCAGCAGCATGGTCGGCAGGATCACGGCCGCGTAGACCGGGTGCAGGTCGACCCGCAGGAACAGCGCGTACCCGACCGCCAGCAGGACGAAGCCGAGCACGATCAGCCGCGTGGTGCCGAACCGGTCGATGACGGTCCCCACCTTGGTCGCGGAGAGCGCCACCAGCGCGCCCGCCGGCAGGAACGCCAGGGCCGTGTGCAGGGCCGACCAGCCCAGCACCTGCTGCATGTAGAGCGTCACCAGGAACTGGAACCCCGTGTAGCTGCCGACGAACGTCAACGCGCCCAGCTGGGCCCGCACCTGCGGCCCGGAGCGCAGCACCCCGAGCCGGATCAGCGGGCTGGGGCTGCGCAGCTCGACGAGGACGAAGGCGACCAGCATGACGGCCACGGCGACGAAGGACAGGAGCGTCCGGGCCGAGGCCCAGCCGGTCTGCGGCGCCTCGACGACGGTGAACACCAGCAGCAGCATCGAGGCGGTGCCGAGGACGGCACCCGGGATGTCGTAGCCGCCGTGGTCGCGTTCACGCGCGCTGCGCGGCAGCAGCCTCATGCCCACGAGCAGGGCGAGCAGGGCGACGGGGGCGGGCAGCAGCATGGTGAACCGCCAGCTGGCCTCGGTGAGCAGCCCGGAGAAGACAAGGCCCATGGAGTAGCCGGCGGCGGCGCAGGTGGTGTAGATCGACAGGGCCCGGTTGCGCAGCGGCCCCTCCGGGAAGGTCGTGGTGATGATCGACAGGCCCGCCGGTGCGGTGAAGGCCGCGCTCAGGCCCTTGATGAAGCGGCTGGCGATCAGCAGCGGGCCGGAGTCCACGAGTCCGCCGAGCAGCGAGGCGAGGGCGAAGACGCCGAGCGCCACCAGGAACACCTGGCGCCGTCCCAGCAGGTCGGCGGTCCGGCCGCCCAGGAGGAGCAGGCCGCCGTAGCCCAGGATGTAGCCGCTGACGACCCATTGCAGGGTCGAGGTGGAGAGGCCGAGATCGGCACCGATGGACGGCAGCGCGACGCCGACCATCGACACGTCCAGCGCGTCGAGGAACATCGCGGCGCACAGCACCAGCAGGGTGCCCCACAGTCTGGGTGTCCAGCGAACCGCCGGGGACGGGGTCGCCGAGGTGGTGAGCGGAGTGGTCATGCCGCGTACAATTACATGCATGCGCATGAGATGCAAATGCATTTAATGACGATGCAATAAATGCGTTTCTCTGCTACGGTGCGGTCATGGCGGCGAAGAAGCAGCCCGAACAGGCGCTCGTGGACCAGTGGCGGGACATCCTTGCCCTGCATGCCCGCACCCAGTGCGAGGTGGACCGGGCGCTGCACGGGCACGGACTGTGCGCGAGTGACTTCGAGGTGCTCGACCTGCTGGCCGAGGGCTCGGCGGCGGACGGCGGCTGCGCCTACCGGGTGCAGGAGATCTCCGACCGGGTCCACCTCAGCCAGAGCGCGCTGTCCCGGCTCATCGGCCGCCTGGAGAAGGACGGCCTGGTCGAACGGGCCATGTGTCCGGAGGACCGGCGCGGAGTGCGGGTGGCCCTCACGGCGAAGGGACGCGCACTGCACGGCGAGGTACGGCCGGTGCAGCGCGCGGTGCTGGCGAGGATGCTCGCCCAGGCCGACTGACCTGGTCGGG
The DNA here is from genome assembly GCF_040609555.1 of Streptomyces sp. NPDC004658. Lineage (NCBI taxonomy): Bacteria > Bacillati > Actinomycetota > Actinomycetes > Kitasatosporales > Streptomycetaceae > Streptomyces > Streptomyces sp. NPDC004658. The sequence continues at coordinate 13,094 of NZ_JBEXKG010000111.1, read as the reverse complement.
GCCGGGACCCCGGCGGTTCGTCAGATCCGGGACCGCTCCCGCCACAGGGCCGCGAGCGACGCGTCGCCGGTCACCTGCGGCACCGCCGTCCGGTTCCACAGCGCCAGGTACAACTGGTCGGCCGGCCCCGACAGTTCGGCCTCCGCCGGGCCCTCCTGTGCCCGCACGGTCACGGGCGGTCCGTCACCGAGGCGTACGGTCCACACCGCGTCCGGCCCCGCGTCCACCGCGCGCACCCGGAACGTACGCGGCTCCTCGGTGCGTACGCGGCTCCGCGGCCGGGCGTGGAAGCCGCGCAGCAGTTCGTCGATGCCGTCCGCCGCGAACTCCGGCGCGATCGGGGACGGCGTCCCGCCGCGCGCCGCCTCGGCGTCGTAGCGGTGCACGGTCGTCTCGTGTGCCTGCCGCCGGATCCAGAAGGCCAGCGGCGAGGGGACGGGCGCGGGGTGGAAGGTCCAGCACTCCAGGTCGGCGGGCGCGGCGGCCAGCGTCTCCACCAGCAGGCGGTGACCGTCCCGGTACCAGGCCACCAGCTCGGCCCCGTCCAGCGTCGGCGGCTCGTCGAGGGGTAGGGGCGCGGTGTGCCCCCCGGCGACGAGGGCGGCGGCCCACCGGTGCACCGTGCCGGTGTGCCCCACCAGGTCCCGCACCTGCCACTCCGGGCACGTCGGCACCTTGGCCTCGGCCCCCGCCGCAGCGGCAGCCGCCGCGAGCAGCCGGCCCTCGCGGTCCAGAATCTCCAGGTACTCCGCAGTCTCCATGGTGCCGAGTGTGCCGTATGAGGTGGGCTCCAGCGGGCCCGGCACCGGCACTGCCGATCCGGACAGGGCGGTGCGGTGGCCCTCACCTCCACGTCCGCGTCGGCCGGCCCCTGGCCGAGAGCCCCTGCCCGAGCGGGGCCGACGGCTCAGTGGGCGAGGGCACCCATCGGGTCCCAGGCGGGGAGGACGATCGGCGGCCGGTCGAGGGCGGCGGCCAGTTCCGGAGGCAGCGCCGAGCGACGCACGGCGATCTCGAAGACGTGCTCACCGAACCACGAGTCGTTCATGGTCCAGAAGCCCTTGTCGGCCTTCGCATCGCCCCAGCTGTTCTCCACGCGCCAGCGGCGCGGGCTCCCGTCCACCACGTCGACGCCGGTGAACAGCATCGCGTGGGTCATCTGCGTGTCGTGGTGCAGCAGCCGGTCGGCCTTGTCCAGGGTGAACGGGGCGTCGTAGACGGCCGCGTAGTCGAAGAGCGCGGCGTCCCAGACACCGACGTCCGCGCGCATCATCTTGGCCACGTCGCAGCCGAACCACACCGGCTCGCCGCCGACGACCGCCTCCATGGCCAGCCGCTTCAGCAGCTCGATCGGCGCGTTGAGATAGACCACCGGCGGGGCGTCCACCACATTGCCCAGGTACTCGACGGTGAAGGTCCGGCCGACCGGGCTCGACTCCCGCGGGTCGTGCACCAGGCAGACGTACTCGTCCAGCGGCAGCTGGACGTACGAGGCGGCGAACTCGGCCGGGGTGAGCCAGCCGTCGCGGTGGAACTCCTTGTCCGTGTCCTCCCACTGCCACAGGAACCGCTGCGGAGGCGTGCCGAGGTGGATGCCGAGCACCCGGTGGACGGCGGCCAGCACCTGCCGCTTGTGCCCCCGCTGGGCCTCCACCCCCTCGGCGGCCAGCCCGCGCAGGTCGCGGGCGCCCTGGCGGAGCAGGGACTCCAGGGCCCGGTTCATCGCCCGGGTCGAGGAGGAGCTGTCGGTCTCCGGCATGGCCGACTTGGGGACCAGGCCGTGCTTGGCGACCAGGGCGACGAACATGTTCCACTGGCCGCCGTCACCGATCGGATCCGCGAGCAGGTGCGCCACCGTGCGGTCGTCCACGTCCCGGTCCGCGGTCTCGATGACGGCCTCCAGGAAGTGGTTCGCCCGCTCGAACTTGTCCCACCACAGCAGGTAGTTCTGGGAGAACTCGAAGTCCTTCACGCCCAGCTTCCGCGCCGCGCCGACCCGCAGCAGGTTGAGCCCGGCGAACATCCAGCAACGCCCGCTCTGCTTCTGGTCGGTGACCTTCCAGTCGTCCAGGTGGTGGGAGACCGAGTGGTCGATGCCGCTGAGGACGCGCCGGTCGAGGGCGACATCGTCCACCGGCGTCTGGGTGACCGCGTTCTGCATCAGCCGGTTCACCGGACGCGCGGCGAACTCCTTCTCGAACAGCTCCACCTGGTCCGGGGTCAGACTGCGCTCCATGGCCTGGCGGGAGTCATCGTTTCCGAAGGTCACGGCGGTCTGCCTCCAGTTCCCAGGGCTCCTCGTGCGGAGCGCGCCCCTCACCGTCGCACGGCGGTTCGGCGGGAGTCAACGGAGGGGGCGGAGCCCAACGGCCGCCACCCGCGGCGCCGGTGTGTTCCACGGGCGGACTTCTGTGCGGGTTCCTGAACGCCCGGCGGATACAGACCGGTTAATGCTTGCTCACGAGCTGGTTGCGAGCGGGTGAGCGCGCCATGATGGGCCCATGACGTTGGCCTCACGCGCGCTCGCGCAACTGGCGACCTGGCCGGACCTGAGACAGGCCGCCCCGAGCTGCGGGCTGGGACAGGCCGTGCGTTCGGCCCACGGGGAGATCGCGCACTTCCACTCCGAGCGCGATGTCGACCTGCGGCTCACCGACCGGGCCATCCGGCGGTTCGCCAAGGACCTCAGGGGCTCGGACGCCATCAGGGTCGTGCCCGGCTCGCAGTGGGTGACCCTGCGCCTGGACGCCGCGAGCGACGTCGACCTGCTGTTGACGCTGGTCAGCGTGGCGCTCCAGGCCCAGCAGACGTGGCCCGACCCGGCGGACCGGGCGGTCGTGGGCTGCAACGACCAGCGCGGCGCGGGCTTCGTGAAGGCCGACCTCGGCGGTGTCTGAGGCGACGGCGCGAGCCGGGAGCGGCCCGGCCGCAGGCGTCTCAGACCGTCAGCACCCGGACGCCCGCCTCCTCGAACCGTCGTACCGTCTCCGGCTCCGCCGCCGTGTCCGTCACCAGGGTGTCCACCAGGTCCGTGCCGCAGATCCGGGCGAACGCGCGCCGGCCCAGTTTGCTGGAGTCGGCGGCGACCACGACCCGCTCCGCGCGCTCGCACAGCAGCCGGTTGATCGCGGCCTCCGCCTCGTCGTGCGCCGCCGCCCCGTGCGTCACGTCGAAGCCGACCACGCCCAGCACCGCCACGTCGAGCGTGACTTGGCCCAGCACCCCGTCCGCCAACGGGCCGATGAGCTCGTACGACTGCGCACGTGCCACCCCGCCCGTCACCACGATCTTGAACTGGGGGCGTACGGCGAGCTCGTTGGCGATGTTGAGCGCGTTGGTGACGACGGTGAGCGCGGGTGAGCCGGTGGCGAGGTCGCCGCGTACGGCCAGCGCCCGGGCCACCTCCGTGGTGGTCGTACCGCCGGTGAGCCCCACCGCCTCGCCCGGAGCGAGGAGTTCGGCCACCGCCTTGGCGACGCGCTGCTTCTCGGAGGCGCGCCGGGCCGTCTTGTAGCGCAGCGGGAGCTCGTAGGACACCCCGTGCACCACGGCCCCGCCCCGGGTGCGGACCAGCATCTGCTGTTCGGCGAGCTGGTCGAAGTCCCGGCGGATCGTCGCCGCCGACACCGCCAGCTCCGCCGCCGCCTCCTCGACCTCCAGCCGGCCGCGCTCGACGAGCAGTTCCAGCAGCGCCTTCCAGCGGGCGTCCCGGGACATCCGCCGCCTCCCTTCCGTGCGATCTCCCGGCGACCCTAGCGCACCAGCTCCGGCGTCCGAATGCTTGATTGTGCTCGAAAGGCCGCTATACCTTGCAGGAACGATCAGCAGGGGAGGGTCTGGGCATGACACATGTCGAGAACGAGCTGAACAGCCAGCCCGAGTGCTGGATACGGGCGGCCGAGCAGGCGGGGCGGCACCGCGGCGCGCTGCCGGAGCCGGGGGAACGGGTCGCCGTCGTCGGGTGCGGGACCTCGTACTTCATGGCCCAGGCCGTGGCTGCCCTGCGCGAGGGCGCCGGACAGGGCGAGACCGACGCGTTCCCCGCCTCCGAGTTCCCGCACGGGCGGTCCTACGACCGGGTCCTCGCCCTCACCCGCTCCGGCACCACCACCGAAGTACTGCAACTCATCGACGAGTTGGCGGGACGGACCCGCACCACCGCCGTCACCGCCGACGCGGACACCCCCGTCGTGTCGGCCGCCGACGACCTCGTCGTGCTGGACTTCGCCGACGAACGCTCCGTCGTCCAGACCCGGTTCGCGACGACCGCGCTCACCCTCCTGCGCGCCCACCTCGGCCTGCACACCGACGCCGCCGTCGCCGACGCGCGCACCGCCCTCGCCACCCCCCTGCCCGAAGGGCTCGTGGAGTGCGCGCAGTTCACCTTCCTCGGGCGCGGCTGGACCGTCGGACTCGCCCACGAGGCCGGGCTGAAGATGCGCGAGGCCTCCCTGTCCTGGACCGAGTCCTACCCGGCGATGGAGTACCGGCACGGCCCGATCAGCGTCACCACCGGGGGGACGGCCACCTGGATGCTCGGCCCGGCACCCGACGGCCTCGCCGAACAGGTCCGCGCCACCGGCGGCCGGTGGATCGAGGGCGGGCTCGACCCGCTCGCCGAACTCCTCCGGGTCCAGCGGCTCGCGATCGCCGTCGCCGCCGCCCGGGGCCTCGACCCCGACCGGCCGCGGCACCTGACCCGCTCGGTGATCCTCGCCCCCTGAACCGCCGGCCCGTCCCGGAAGGACACCTCACGTGCCCCTCGCGTCCACAGGCGAGCTGATCACCCGGGCCGCCGCCGCCCGCTCCGCCGTCGCCGCGTTCAACATCATCACCCTGGAACACATCGAGGCCGTCATCGCCGGCGCCGAGTCGGCCGGCGCGCCCGTGGTCCTCCAAGTCAGCGAGAACGCCGTCAAGTTCCGCTACGGACGGCTGCTGCCGCTGGCCCGCGCCGCCGTCGCCGCCGCCGAACGGGCCGCCGTACCCGTCGCGTTGCACCTGGACCACGTGCAGAGCGACGACCTGCTGCGGCAGGCGCCCGGTGCCGGGTTCAGCTCGGTGATGTACGACGCGGCCCGCCTCCCGTACGCCGGCAACCTGGCGGCGACCCGGGCCGCAGTCGACTGGGCGCACGCACAAGGGCTCTGGATCGAGGCCGAGTTGGGGCAGATCGGGGGCAAGGACGGACGGCCGCCGCTGGACGCGCACGCGCCCGGCGCCCGCACCGACCCCGGCCGCGCCCGGGACTTCGTCGCCGGCACCGGCGTCGACGCCCTGGCCGTCGCCATCGGCAGCGCGCACGCCATGACCACCCGCACCGCCGTCCTCGACCTCGGCCTGCTGGGCCGGCTCTCCGCCGCGCTGAGCGTGCCGCTCGTGCTGCACGGCTCCTCCGGGGTGCCGGACGACGCGTTGGTCGCGGCGGTCGGCGGCGGCATCGCCAAGGTCAACGTCGGGACCGCCCTCAACGCCGCCATGACCGGCGCGATCAGGGATTTCCTCACCGCCCGTCCCGAGGCCGTCGACTCGCGCACCTACCTCGGCGCGGGGCGCGAGGCGATGGCTGCCGAGGTGCGGCGGATCATCGGGGTTCTCTCCCGGGCCGGGGGTTGATCAGCACCGTGTCCCGCACGGCGCCTAGCCCCTTTTGACCGCCCGCAGCACCACGAACTTCGGGTCCGACGCCACCAGCGCGCTGTTTCCGAACAACCGCCTCAGCTTCACGTGGTAGCCCAGGTGCCGGTTCCCGATCACCCACAGTTCGCCCCCCGGCCGCAGCGAGCGCAGCGCCCCCGTGAACATCCGCCACGCCGTCGCGTCCGTGGTCGCCTGGTGGGAGTGGAAGGGCGGGTTGTTCAGGACCAGGTCCACACTGCCGGGCGCCACCCCGGCCAGCCCGTCCCCGACCCGGAACTCGGCGTGCCCCGGCACCCCGTTCGCCTTGTACGTCGCCTCCGCCGAGGCCACCGCCTGGTACGACTCGTCCACGAACAGCACCTCGGCCGCCGGATCGGCGAGCGCCACCGCCGTACCGACCACGCCGTTGCCGCAGCCGAGGTCCACCACGCGCCCGGCGCCGGGTCCGGGCAGGTGCTGGAGGAAGAAGCGGGTGCCGACGTCCAGTCGCTCGGCGCAGAACACGCCCGCGTGGTTGACCACCGTGCGCCCCGACACCGCGCCGACGCCGTCCGGCAGGGCGTAGCTGTACGGCCACGGGTTCGCGGGCCGCTCCAGCGCGGGGTCCGGGGTGCAGAAGATCAGCCGGGCCTTCTGCCGGGCCAGGGAGGTCCGGGTCGGGCCGAGGACCCGCTCGAACAGCCGGAGCGTGGAGGTGTGGATCTCCTTCACCATCCCGGTGCCGACCACCACCGTGCCCGCGTGCACGGCGGGCGCCAGCCGCAGCAGCTGGTCCTCCAGCAGCGCCAGGCTCTTCGGCACCCGCACCAGCAGCACGTCCACCCGCTCCGGCGGCGGATCCTGCGTGGTCAGCAGCCGTACGGCACCGGGCTCCACGCCCGCCCGCGCCAGATTCGCACGGGTCGCCTCCTGCCCGAGGAAGGAGTCGGTGATCTGCGTCGGCCGGTGCTCCGCCAGCGCGGTCACCAGCGCGCCCCAGCGGTCCCCGACCACCACGACCGTGCCCGTGAGCGGCACCTTCTCCTCTGCGAGGTGGCGCAGCAGGTACGCGTCGGAGGCGTCCCACGCGCGCAGCCGGTCGCGGGGGTCCTCGGGGAAGCGGGTCAGCTCGACCTCGCCCCACGGTGTCGTCATACGGTCGCTCATCGTGCGTCCAGGCTAGCGGAGCCGCAGATCAGAGGGCGTGGGGCAGGATGGGGGCATGGAGGACGCCCTGTTCCCCCGGGAGCGTGCGGAGGTCGCACCGGGCGCCGTGCACGTCGTGGACTGGCTGGACGCCGAGCGGCAGCGCGCCCTGCTCGCCGCCTGCCGGGACTGGGCCCGGCCCCCCGCCGGGCTGCGCACCGTCCGCACCCCGGGCGGCGGCACGATGACCGCGCGCCAGGTCTGCCTGGGCTGGCACTGGTACCCGTACGCCTACGCCCGCACCGCCGTCGACGGCGACGGCAGCCCCGTCAAGCCGTTCCCGGCCTGGCTCGACGCGCTGGGCCGGCGCGCGGTGGCCGACGCGCTCGGACCGGACGCCGTACCCGCCGCGCCGTACGACATCGCGCTGATCAACTTCTACGACGGCGACGCCCGCATGGGCATGCACCGCGACGGCGACGAGCAGGCCGACGCGCCGGTGGTCTCTCTCAGCCTCGGCGACACCTGCGTCTTCCGCTTCGGCAACACCGAGTCGCGCGCGAAACCGTACACCGACGTGGAGCTGCGCAGCGGCGACCTGTTCGTCTTCGGCGGCCCGTCCCGGTTCGCCTACCACGGCGTGCCGCGCGTCCTCCCGGGCACGGCCCCGGCCTGGCTCGGCCTCGCGGGACGGCTCAACATCACCCTGCGGGTGAGCGGCCTGTAGCCGGCGGCGCAGGCCACCCGGGGTGCGGATCATGGGAGACTCGCCCTCATGAGCGGCAAGGCGGATCCCCGGGCAGCGGGGGAGAGGACCACGTCAAGGGCGCGGCTGGACCGCGGGCGCGCAGCGCTCGGGCCGGCGCTGCAGCTGGTGCACACCGGGCGGGCCCCGACCCGTGCCGTGCTCACCGCCGAACTCGGCGTCACCCGGGCGACGGCCGGCGCGGTCGCCGCCGAGCTGGAGGCGCTGGGCCTGATCCGGGTGGACGCCCGGCCCGGTGCGGCGGCGGGCTCCCAGGGGCGCCCCTCGCACCGTCTGGAGGTCGCCGAGGACGGTCCGGTCGCACTCGCCGCGCAGATCCACGCCGACGGCTTCCGGGCCGCACTGGTCGGCCTCGGCGGACGGATCGTGGCGACCGCCCCCGGCTGCGAGACCGTCGACGCCGACCCGGCGAAGGTGCTCGGCTCCGTGGTCGAGGCGGGCGCGGAACTGCTGCGCGCCACCGGGCGGCGCTGTGTCGGCGCCGGACTCGCCGTGCCGTCCGCCGTCGCCGAACCAGCCGGCCTGGCCCTCAACCCCCTGCACCTGGCCTGGCCCGCGGGCGCCCCCGTCCGGGAGATCTTCGCGGAGCGCGTGCGCGCCGCCGGCATCGCCGGACCCGCCTTCGCGGGCAACGACGTCAACCTCGCCGCGCTCGCCGAGCACCGGCACGGCGCCGGCCGGGGCGCGCGGGACCTGCTGTGCGTCGCCACCGGGCACCGGGGCGTCGGCGGCGCGCTCGTCCTGGACGGCCGTCTGCACACGGGCAGTTCGGGTCTCGCCCTGGAGGTCGGCCATCTCACGGTCAACCCGGAGGGCCGCCCCTGCCACTGCGGCAGCCGGGGCTGCCTGGACGTCGAGGCGGACCCGCTCGCCCTGCTCACGGAGGCCGGCCGGGAGCCCGGCCCCGAGGTGTCCCTGGTGCAGCAGGCCAACGACCTGCTGCGTACCCGGTACGACGACCCGGCCGTCCGCAGGGCCGCCGAGGTCCTCATCGACCGTCTCGGCCTCGGCCTGGCCGGCCTGGTCAACATCCTCAACCCGGACCGCATCATCCTCGGCGGTCTGCACCGCACCCTGCTGGACGCGGATCCCGGCCGGCTCCGCGCGGTGGTCGCCGGTCGCAGCCTGTGGGGCCAGAGCGGGGGCGTCCCCATCCTGCCGTGCACCCTGGACCACAACAGCCTGGTCGGCGCGGCGGAACTGGCCTGGCAGCCGGTGCTGGACGACCCGCTGACCGCGCTGGCCGGGATCGGCTAGGCGCGACGACCGCAGGACACCCGGCCGTCAGTACGTCACCGTGATCCGGCGCGCCGGGCCGTCCACGGCGACCTCCCCGCCGTACGGGATCACCACCTGCGGATCGGTGTGGCCGAAGTCGACGTCGAAGACGGCCATGGTGTGCGGGGCGTACACCTCCAGGGCACGGAGCACCGCCTCACGCTGCTCGGTGGCGTAGCGGCGCTTGGCGTCCGCGTCGTTCGGCCGCTGGAACGACCAGGCCTTGGCGCGGCCCATCAGCAGGGCCGGGAAGCGCTCCAGCAGGCCGCGTTCCCCCATGTTCCGCAGGATCCGGAAGACCTCGGTGGCGCTCGGCAGCTCCTCCGAGGTCTCCAGGAACAGCACGCCGCCGTCGTAGGCCGCCGGATCGCGTTCGATCTCGCGGTCGGCCATCAGCAGCCACGAGAGGATCTCCAGGTTGCCGCCCCACGTGCGTCCCTGGACGACCCGGTCGGGCCGGTGCCAGATCCAGCCGCCGCCCGGCTGGGAGTCGGGTTCGGCGTCGAACGTGGCGGGGTCGGCCCAGTCGCGGTCGGTGTCGCGGTAGCGCTCGGCCGGGCGCAGTTCGTACGCGCCGCGGGTGAACAGGGCCGCGCGCACCGAGTCGGCGGTCATCGGGTGCAGCGCGTACGGGCGCCCCAGTTCGGTCATCAGGCAGGCGCCGTGGTAGCCGACGATGCCGAGGTTGCGCAGGAACACCAGCAGATTGGTGTTGTCACTCATGCCGAAGAACGGCTTCGGGTGGGCGCGGATCAGCTCCCGGTCCAGGTGGGGCAGCACGGTGATCTGGTCGTCGCCGCCGATGCTGGCCATCACCGCCTTGATCGTCGGATCGGCGAACGCGGCGTGGATGTCGGCGGCGCGCTCCCGCGGGGTGGCGCCCATGACGCGGGTGGTGGGGTATTCCACCGGTTCCAGGCCGAAGTCCTCCCGCAGCCGCCTGAGCCCCAGCTCATGGGGGAGCGGCAGGATCCCCGGCAGACCGGATCCGGGCGAGAGGATCGCGATGCGGTCGCCGGGGACGGGCTTGGGCGGATACGCGGGTGCGGTCATGCCGGTCAGGTTAGGGGCCCGACCGGCTTTTGATCACCCGCATTTCCGGGCCGGGAGGCGCTCACTTCCAGTCGGTCCCGAACGCCCGCCCCGGATGCTCCCCGAGGATCCGCTCCACCAGCTCCGCGCCCACCGCCTCCGCCAGCCGCTGCCGTACCCGGCGCAGCAGGTACGGCATCCCGGGCCCGCCGTCGACCGAGCGGGCCCCGGCGGTCACCGTGTCACCGCCGAGCAGCAGCCGGTCCCCGAAACCCGCCTCCGCCAGGGCCCGTACGGCCTCCGGCATGCGCCAGTCGGTGGCGTGGTGGGCGCGGGACGGGCCGTCGAAGGCCAGCCAGCAGCCGGACGCGGCGGCCTGACGGTGCGTCACCGGGTCGGGGGACCGGTTCAGGTGCCCCAGGATCACCCGCTCACCCGGCACGCCCAGCTCACCGCAGAGCAGGTCCAGTACGTCCAGGGCGCCGGTGCCCAGCTCCAGGTGCACGGCGACGGGGGCGCCGGTGGCGTGGTGCGCCTCGGCCGCCGCCGCCATGGTCCGGCGGGCGTGCGCGTCCAGTCCGTGGAAACCGCCCGCCACCTTGATGAAGCCGGCCCGCACACCGGTCGTCCCGATGCCCTCGGTCAGTTCGGAGACGAACAGGTCGGCGAGCCGCCCGCCGCGCAGCCGGGCGAGCGTCTCGGGGGCGTAGTGCGCCGCCTGGTGCAGTCCGGTGGCGCAGACGATCCGCACCCCGGTCGCGCGGGACAGCCCCGGCAGGTCCGCCACCCGCCGTCCCATGCCGTACGGCGTCCACTGCGCGACGGCCGCTCCGCCCGCCGCGCGGAAGGCCGCCAGCTCGGACCGCGCCGCGGAGGGGTCGTCCAGCTCCTGACCCGGCAGCCGCGGGCTGCGCAGGAAGAGATGGTCGTGCGCGTCGCACACGCCCAGCTCCTCGGGCGGGATGTCACCGAGGACCGTGCGGACGCGGGTCACCACTGCCGCCCGCGGGGGAGCCGGTCCCGGCCGGGTGCGGACAGGTGCAGCACCTCGAACACGTCCCCGTCCACTGTGGGCGCCTCGCCCTCCCAGAGGGAGAAGTGCACCAGCTCCCAGGCGTGGGTGTCCACGGCCGCCGCCGCGAGCACCGCGCCGTCCCGCGTCGCCAGCCGCTCCGTCTCGGCCGCCGCGTCCGCCATGAAGGACGCCAACCGCACCCCGTCCGGCACCTGTTGGCTTCGGCGGACGGCGAACGCCGGGGCGGAGGCGGCCGCGGTGCCCTCCTCGAAGGCCAGTCCGGTCCACTGCCGGATCGCGGGCCGTCCGAAGTCGTCGACGGGCCCCTGGAAGGCTCCGCCCCACAGGAAGCCGTTCATGCCCTCCGTGGTGTTCCAGAGGTAGAACGGGCCGTACTGGTTCACCGGTGACCCGTTCACACCGCGTTCGCGCATGACGTACGTCTTGATGCCCAGGCCCTCCCAGTCGTCCAGCAGATGCCCGACGCGGGCGACCCGGGAGCGGATGGTCCCCATGTCGTAGTCGGCGGGCAGGGTGAACTCGTACTGCATGGCGTGCATCGGGGATTCCCTTTCTCAGGCGGGGGAGTGCGCCACCTCAGCCGGCGGGGTGGTCGGTCACGTGCGCGTGCCACTCGGTCGTCGTGCCGTCCGCAAGGTCTCCACCGGGCCCAGGCCGGGTGTCGGGACGCCGTCCGGTGACGGGCACGTGACTCAGTTCTCCTGTCCGGGATGCGGAGGTGCCAGCAGGGAGAGCAGACCGCGTACGCCCGCGTCGAAGGCGGCCGGCGATCCGGACGCGCGGGCGAGGACATAGCCGCCCTGCACGGTCGCGAGGACGGCGGCGGCGATCTCCTCGCCGTCCAGACCGGGCGCGAACTGCCCCTGCCGCTTGCCCTCTTCGACGGTCGCGGCGATCCGCTCGCGGATGGCGGCGATCGTCTCGTCGACCGGCGCGCGCAGCTCCGCGCTCGCGATCACGTCCGGGTCCATGGTGAGCCGGCCGACCGGACAGCCCCGCAGCACGTCGCGCTCGCGCAGCAGGTACGCCTCGATGCGCTCGTACGGCGTGCCCGGCCCGTTCAGCACGGCCTCCGCGGTGGCCCGCAACGCGTCGGCGGTGCGCCGGATGGCCGCCAGGGCGAGGTCCGGCTTGCCCTGGAAGTGGTGGTACATGCTGCCCTGGCCGGCCCCGGCGCGCTCCAGGATGGCCTTGGGGCTGGTGCCCACGTAGCCGCGCTCCCACAGCAGTTCGCGGGTGGCCTCGATCAGTCGTTCCGAGGTGCTCATGCGGGCTACTGTACATACTAGTAGTTACAGCCCGCCACATGCCGTGGGAGCAGCCCGGTGCCGCGCCCGTACTCCCCGCGGGGTACGCGCACGGCCGCCGGTCGCACGACGACCCGGACCGCCTCCCGGAGAGAGCCTCGGGACATCACCCGAAGACCCGAACCGACGAGGGAGAGACCCGAGATGCAAACCCTGGCGCACTGGGACGGTGGCGGACCCGGCCCGTGGATCCTGCTCGTCCCGCTGATCTGGGCGGCCGCCGTGACCGGCGTCGTCACCGTCCTGCGGCGCACCGGCCGGCGCGGGCGCGGCGGCCCCTGGCGGCCGGTGGACGGGGGACGCCCGGCGGGTGACTCGCCGCTCGCGGTCCTCGGCCGCCGCTTCGCCGCCGGCGAGATCGACGAGGACGAGTACTGGCGCCGTCTGTCCGTCCTGGAGGAGCAGTTCGGCCGCACCGGCAAGGGCGGCGCCGCCTGACCACGATCTCCGCGGCGCGGGCGGCGGCCCGCGCGGCCGACGCGGTGAGGGGACACGGCTCCGGCGACACCGCCGTACCTCCGCCCCGGACGGCCTCGACGTCACCTTCCGGCCGGACGCTCACGGCGATCGCGGCCCCCGGGGCTCCGGCCCGCCGGGTGGTCGAGCGACCGGGAGCGGATCGGCATCCTCACGGACGTCGTCGGTGGCAACGCGTGGCCGTGGCGCCGATGTTCGCCCGAGTACGGCGGGCGGCTCGGTCTCGGCGCCTTCCTCGGCCGTGTGCCGGTGGAGGTGTCCGCCGGCACGAGCGGCACCGCGTCCGCCTTCGCCACCGGTGCCGGGCTCCCCGTCCGGGGCCCTGGCCGGGGATGCCGCCCGGGGCCGGGCGCCCTGGCGTGCACCGGGCGGGACTCCTTTCGAGGTCGCGACGCGGAGCGGCCACGCGCCCGTCAGCCGCGGACAGCCGGCC
>NZ_JBEXKG010000110.1:0-26881 GCF_040609555.1 Streptomyces sp. NPDC004658 | reverse complement strand
CCGCCTCCAGGCCATCGAGCGGGACACCGACGTCGCCTGAGCTGTGGTGCACACAACTTCGTACTCGGTGGTGCACTCAGAGGAGTACTTGGACACTGGTCGACCTCGCCTTCTTCGAGGACTCCCACGAGGCCTGCGCGCACACGATCTTCCACCACGGCCTGCTCCTCGTCCGGGGCACGGTCGAGGCACGCGGGCCCAGGCGCACCGTGGTCGGCGAGATGGCCTGGGACCTCGATCAACTCGCGGCCGCACGCGCGACCCACGGCCCGCAGGCCGTCCTCGACATCCTCGGCCGTGCCGCACCGGCCGCCACCCCCGCACAGCCTGCGCGGACAATCCAGGACGGCACCGCCGGCGCCAGGCTGCACCCGTACGCGGACCTCCAGCCCGCTGGCAGCCGCTCGGCCGACCTGAGCCGTCTGGGACACAAGAGCCAAGGAAGCGCCGGATGACCCCGACCGCGCCACTGTCAGTCCGGCGCTCGCGGGCCATCGTGCGGATCCACTTCCATGCGCAGGATCGCAGCCAGGATCTGTTCGAGCAGTTGCTGGCCGTTCTGCGGGACATCAGCCCGACCGTGGAACCCCTGCCTGCCGACGGGTCGGCCTACATGGACCTCACCGGCTCGCTGAGATTCTGGAACCGCGACACCGCAGGCCTGATCGCCGTGGCCCGCCTACGCCTCCTCGCGCTCTACGGCGTTCAGAGCTCGGCGGGTGCCGGCCCCACGCGGTCGATCGCTGCGATGGCCGCCGCTGTCACACCGCCTGGCGCCGCCACGATCGTCGGGGACAGCCCCTACGAGGTCGCCGCCTTCCTGCGTCCCAATCCGGCCAGCGCCCTGCCCGGCCTCGGCCCCAAGACGGCCCGCACACTCGCCCACTACGGCATCTTCACGGTAGGCGACATCGCCGACACCCCACCCGCCACCTTGCAGCGGATCCTCGGCACCACATTCGCCCGCGAGGCGCAAAACCTCGCCCGCGGCATCGACGACCGCCCCGTCGTGTCGGCCGCTGCTCCCAAGTCCCTTACCGCCAACCGGCGCCTCGACCGGGACCAACTCGATCCCGACCAGCATCAGCGCGTCGTCCTGGCCCTGACCGGGGAACTCGGCGGCCACCTGCGCGACCGCGGCGAGGTCGCCCAAGCAGTCACGCTCACCGTTACCTACGCCGACCGCACCCAGACGATCCGCACCCGCGCCCTCACCGAACCGACGGCCCACACCCCCGACCTGGCGGCTCTCGCCCGCCAGCTCCTGGACAACCTCGGTCTCCAGCGCGCCCGCATCCGCGCCATTGCCGTGCGAGCCGAACGCCTTCGCTCCGCACAAGACGCGGTCCACCAGCTCACGTTCGACGACCACGACGAGAAACTCCACCGCCTGGAAGCTGTCCTGGACCGCGCGCGGCACCGCTTCCGGCCTGACATCATCGGCGCGGCATCCACGCTCCAGACAGCCAACAGCTCCTTCATCCCGCCCGGGTGAAGCGTGGTACAGGGCTATCCGGCGCCGAAGAACCCGCTGTGTGGCGCGCGGACATGCCCGTGGGCGCGTTCGGTTCAGCCCCGGACTTCGACGCCGTGTGCCGGTCGCAGATGTCGGCTGGTGGGAAGTGCCGTCCTCATCTGATGGGGCAGTACGGGCGCGCGCACGGTTCGGCAGCCGGGGCGCGGTGCCCGGCGTCAGGGTGTGGGCCGGCGGCGGCGAGAGACGCGTTGCTGCTGCTCTTCCTCCCAGCTCTGGCGGTACCACTCCGCTACGCGGGGATCGGTGTAGACCGGTTCACGAAAGACGGTGGAGTAGTCGGGCAGGGGGCACAGCGGCGGGCGGCGGGAGGGACGGGCCGGGGCTGTGCGGCTGCGGGGGATGGTGGCGGTGGCGGTGGGGCGCACGGGGCTCTCCTTGCTACTTCTTCTTGAGCACGACGCCCGGATCGTTCTCGGTCGGCAGCGGCTGGGACGGGCAGGCGTCCATCACGCGGGCCATGGCGGTGCGCTCTGGGGGTGTGACCCACAAGTGGTACTTCTTCTTGACCGCGATCTGCCGGGCGACGTAGGTGCAGCGCCATCCGGTCGCGGACGGCAGCCAGGTGGAGGCGTCTTGGTCGCCCTTCTGTCGGTTCGCCGAAGCGGATACCGCAGCCAGATTCAGCGGATCGTTGGCCAGAGCCTCACGGTCGGCCTGGCTCAGGGCGCGGCCGCCGGTTACCCAGGCGTCGCCGAGTGCGACGAGATGGTCAATGTCCAGGGAGCCGGAGCTGCCGCGGCCGCGCACGAACTCGATGCGGCGCCCGGTGTAGGGGTCCTTGAGGAGGCTGCCGGAGGCGACGACGCACGTAGAGCCGTCCCGGAACCGGACCTGCGAAAGATCCCTGAACAAGACATCGTCGCGGGTGTCACACCCATTCCGTGCTCCGGGGGCGGAGGTGGTGTCGAGCCAGGCGGTGCCGAACTTGTCGATCCGGTCGTATCCGGACAGGGTTCCGGCCTGGTGGACGGGCAGGCTGTCCAGGGCCGCACGGGCGGGGCTGGATGCCGGCTTGTCGTTGGCGGCGGCGTGCTGGGTGAGCGGGGCGTGGCAGGCCGCAAGGGCGGCGGCCAGGGCGGCGGTGCAGAGCGCGCGGAGTGCGGCGGAGAGCTTCACCGTGAGGGGACCTCGAAGTCTTCGGGCGGGCGGGAGCCGCTGTCGGCGGAGAAGTTGATGATCACCGATGTGCTGTGCGGGACGGCGGCAGGCGTGGCCAAGGAACGCATGTCCGGTAGGCAGGGAAGGTTCGAACGCTCCCCCGCGCCGGGTTCGTACGCCGTTGCCCGAGCAGTTGGCGAACGTCCGGTGTCAGACATCAGTGCGGTGGCGGGTCTGCCCCGGGGGGTCAGGACGCGGTGGCCTGCAGGGGGCTGAGGCCGCGGGTGCGCAGTGACTCGACGAAGGCGGCAGTGTGGTCGGCGGCCTCGGCGACACCGAGGCTGTCGGGCCGGTCGAGCAGGATGCGGACCACCGGGGAGCCGATGACGGCGCCGTCCACGAAGGGGGCGACCTGCGCGGCGTGTTGGGGGGTGGCCACGCCGATTCCCGTGACGACGGGCAGGGCGGTGGTCTGGCGCAGGCGGGTAGTGAAGGCCTCCAGGGCGGGGAGGTCGAGGTCGTGCCGGGCGCCGGTCTTGCCGTGGGTGGCAGGCGCGTAAAGCCAGCCGGAGGCGGTGACAGCGATCTGGGCCAGGCGCGTGTCGCTGGTGTGGCGGGCCACGAACTGCGGGGTGTGCAGGCCGGCCGCGCGGCACGCGGCGATCCATGGGGCGGCTGCTTCGATGGGTAGGTCGGGGATCATTGCTCCGGCCGCCCCGGCGTCGGCCAGCATGCGGGTGAAGCGGTCGATGCCGTAGCGGTAGACGGGGTTGTAGTAGGTCATCACGAGGACGGCGGCATCGGTGGTGGCGACGGCGCGGCGGACGGTGGTGAGGACGTCGGCGATGCGCGTGCCATGGCGCAGAGCGTGCTGGTAGGCGGTGGTAATGGCCGGCCCGTCGAGGCTTGGGTCCGAGTACGGCAGACCCACCTCGAGGACCCGCGCGCCCACGGCTGCGAAGGCCTGCAGGGCTTCGAGGTCCAGGCCGGGGGCGGGGAAGCCTGCGGGCAGGAAGACCCCGAGGGCGGGGTCGCTTTGCGAGAGCGCGGCGGTGAGGCGGTCGGGCGTGGGGTGGGTCATAGGTGGTTCCCTTCAAGCGGCATGCGGCGGGCCGGGGTTGCTCACGCGGCGTCGGGAACGGCGGAGGCGACCTTGACCTCGGCGCGGGCGAGGACGTCGGCGAGGTGCTGCTGTGCCTCGTGGGCGCTGTCGCCGCTGACGACGGCGTACCCGGCGCGGATGTTGTTCGGTGTGGTGCTGGAGGGGGTGAGGGTGGCCACGTCGCCGACGTCGCACAGCCACTGGAAGTGCTCCAGGTGCCGGTCGCTTCCGGGCCGCAGCTCGCGGTGGGTGACGATGCCCTCGGCGGGCGGGTAGATCATGCCGATGGCGGCGCTGCGCTGCTGGTTGGGGCGCAGGTCTGGGGTCTCGCCGCAGGCGAGGGCGGCGGACGCCCGGGGCAGGGAGATCCCGGTGGCCAGGCGTACGAGTTCGCCGATGAGGTCTCCGCCCAGGCGGGCGTTGACCTCGATCACCTTCGGTCCGTCCTGGGTGAGGCGGAGCTCGACGTGGCTGACGCCGTGGGTGATGCCCACCGCCTCCAGGGCGGCCGAGGCAACGGGGGCGACTTCGTACAGGAGGGGGTCGCCGGCGGTGACGCTGTGCCCGGTCTCCAGGAAGTAGGGGGCGAAGCCGACCGACTTGCGGGTGACGGCCACGGCGCTGGTGACGCCCCGGTGGGTGACGGTCTCCACGGAGACCTCGGGGCCGTCGAGGTACTCCTCCACGAGCACGCCCTGCCCCTCCGGACCCTGGTGGGCGGCGCCGGCGGAGGCGATGGCCCAGGCCGCGGGCAGGTCGGTGATCGTGTCCACCCGGACGACACCGATGCTGGCGGCGTGGGCGGCGGGCTTGAGGACGACCGGATAGCCGACGCGTTCGGCCGCCGAGGCCGCGGCGTCCAGGGAGTGCACCCAGGTGGAGGCGGCGGAGGGAACGTCGGCGGCGGCGAAGCGCTGGCGGGAGGTGGCCTTGTCGCGGGCGGCGGCGACGGCCGAGAGCGGATTGCCGGGCCGGCCGCCGAGGCTCTGGGCGAGCCGGGCGGCCGCCATCAGGTGGTACTCGTCCCAGGTCAGCACGCCGGCGATGGGCCAGCGCACGGCCAGCGACGCGGCGGCGGCGTTCACCGCGACCGGGTCGCTCAGATCGGCCACCTGATGGTCGATGACGTAGGGCTTCTGCCAGGTCAGCGGCGCGTCGTTGATCAGCAGCAGCGGGTAGTGAGCTGCGGTCTGCTCCAGCAGGTAGCTGCGCATGGGGCGCGGGCCGGAACCGATCACGAGCAGCATGGGGTGGGACACGGTGAACTCCCGGGGAAAGACGTGCGGGTGGGGAACTGGGTCAGGCCGCGCGCGGCGTATCCGCCTCAGCGGGGACGGGATTGCCGGTGGGCGCGGAAGCGATGGCTGTGGTGTGGACCTCGTAGGAGGCGCGGTGGTGCCACAGGCCGCGGAAGGCGAGGGCCATAACCAGGCCCTGCAGGATGGCGCAGAGCAGGAGCAGGCCGGGCAGGGCGTCGGCAGGGATGCCGGCGACCAGAGCGCCAGCCACGGGCATCGGCACCACGATCAGCACGATGGTCACGCTGAGCGTGCTGCCGAAGACGGCAGCGGGGATGAGGCGGGCGCGTAGGGTGCGCAGGACGACGGTCAACGCGCCCTCACCGGCCATCAGTACGCCGATCGTCACCGCGTACACGCCGAGGTTCGGGGCGAGGGCAGTGGCCAGGCAGGCGGCGCAGGCGGTGGCGGCGCCAGCGGCGCCGACCGGCCACAGTCCGAGGCGGTCGATGGCCCGGCGGCATGCGGCGACGGCGGCGAGGGAGACCAGGCCGGCCGCGCTCCAGACCGCGCCGACCGCGATCGAGGAGTGGCCGTAGCTGGTCATGATGGTGATCGGGGCGCTGGCCTGGGTGACGGCGAGGGCCAGGTTGCTGGCGAAGAGTCCGGTGACCAGCCAGGCCAGGGCGGGGATGCCGCGCACGGTGCGCCACCCGGTGCGCAGGCTGGCCGCCACGGCGCGGACCCCGGAGGCGGTGCTGTTGGCGGACGCCGGGGTGGTGATCGTGCTGACGGCGGCGGTGGCCGACAGAGCGGCCACGACGGTGAGCATCAGGGTGGGGCCGACCGCCAGCAGCAGGCCGCCGAGGAGCGGGCCGGCCAGCAGGGCGCTCTGGTCAATGCCGATCTGCACGGACTGCACGCGGTGGGCATCGGTGCCGGCGGCACGGCTGGCGTGCGCGCCGAGCGTCTCGACCGCGACGAAACAGGCCTGGGAGAGCAGTCCGCCGGCGGCGCCGACGGTCATAACGACGACGGTGGCCGCAATGCCGGCCGCGGGCAGGACGACCAGGGCGCAGGCTGCGGCCGCGCACAGCACCATGCGGGCGAGCGCGGCGGTGCGGAAGACGCGGTCGGCGCGGAAGCGGTCGACCAGGGGCCCGCCGATGGTGAAGGCCATCAGCCGCGGCAGCCACTCCAGCAGGAACGCGGCACCGGTCAGGGCGGTGGAGCGGGTCGTCACCAGGATGAGCAGGGGGATGGCGTAGGTGGCGGTCTGGGTGGCCAGGGCGTCGCTGGCGCGCATCAACGAGCTGCGCGCCAGCGGCGCAGGAACGGCGAAGGAGAGCATGGCGACACCTGCGCGGTTGAGAAAGAAGAGGGGGACAGGGCCGACGGCCACCGAAGGGGGGTGCCCCGACAGCACGGGTTGCCGGGGCACCGCGATCAGGGGTGGATCAGTCCAGGCACATCTTCACGTCGCGGTAGACGTACTTGCCGGAGACCCAGCCCCGGATGCCGGTGTTCTTGTCGGTGATGTTGACCCACGTCGCGCCCTTGGTCCACGAGTGCACCTTGAACTTGTGCGACTTGTACAGGACGCCGAGCGCGGTGGAGTGGGTGGTCGCCTTCGAGCGGATGGTCACCGCGTTGGTGCCGTGCACCGCCCACGGAAGGTAGGGGTTGGCGGTGCAGGACGAGGCGGGCACCGCGGTGGCGACCGACTGCGGCGCCGCGGTGGCCGCCGGGGCGGACAGCAGCGGCAGGGAGACGGCGGCCGCGGTGGCCGCGAGCACGGCTATACGACGTGCAGACATGCACAATCCTCCACAAAAGGGGTGTGGTTGGGTAGGGGTGTGCCTCGGCGAGAGGTCGGTGAGCAGGCACTGGACGCGGTGTCGGACGCCGGCGTCGCCGAGGCCTGGAAGGGGGCCTGGCCGTGGTCAGGTCACGGCGCTGGGGCCCGGGCGCTCCCCGAGGGAGCGGTTTTAAGGGCGCGGCGCGTCGGCGGCGCGCGGCGGTGCTAGAACCAGCCGGCCCAGACCCAGCCCTTGACACCGTACGAACCGCTGCTGAGTGATTCGCCGTAGTACCAGCGGTTGCCGTACTTGTTCTTGGTCGAGCACAGCACGTAGAACTCGCCGGCCGAGTCCAGGTGTCCCTTGGTCTTGTAGGCCTTGCCCGGGCCGGTGTGAATGGCCGGCCACTCGAGGTTGGGGCCCCACACGCTGTGGTTGCGGTCGTTGATGGTGCACGCGCTGGACTCCATCGCGGAGGCCGGCGTGGCCGTCGCGGCGATCCCTCCGACGAGCACAGCCGTGGTGGCTGCGGCCATCGCCGTGCGGCGCAGTACAGGTCGCATCTGCTTCCCTTCAGGCTCGAGAACGGGTGGTTGGTCAGGCCGTCGTCCGGGGCTCCGGACGGCGTGCTTCTAGGCGGCGCTGCGCGGCTTGTCGCTGTCGCCCGGGGTGCGGCGCCTCCCGTAGCGGGCCGCGCCGATCGACGTCATGCCGACCGCGAGCATCCCAGCGGCCGCCAGGGCGAGTTCGCCGTCGCCCGAGGCGCCGGTGTGCGCCAGTGAGGCGTTGGCGGCCGGGGCACTCTCGGATGCGTCCTGCGCGGACGTCTGCCGATCTCGGCTGCTGTTGGAAGCGTCCGAGCTGGTGCCCGGAGAGCCGTGCTGGCCATGGGAGTTCCATCCGCTGCCGCCGCTGTGGCCATCAGAGCCCGAGCCGCCGCCCGGACCCGGCGTCGGCGTGGGATCGGCGCCCGGATCCGTCCCCGGGTCCGTCGGCGTTCCCGGGTCCGTCGGCGTTCCCGGGTCCGTCGGCGTTCCCGGATCGGTCGGCGTTCCCGGGTCCGTCGGCGTTCCCGGATCGGTCGGCGTTCCCGGATCGGTCGGTGTCCCGGGGTCCGTCGGCGTTCCCGGATCGGTCGGTGTCCCGGGGTCCGTCGGTGTGCCGGGGTCCGTCGGTGTGCCGGGATCGGTGGGCGTCCCCGGATCCGTCGGGTGGCCAGGTTCCGTGGGCGTGCCGGGGTCGGTCGGCGTGCCCGGGTCGGTCGGGGTCGGGTCGGGCGTGGGATCGGTCCCGTCACCAGGGTCGGTCGGGGTCGGGTCGGGCGTGGGATCGGTCCCGTCATCTGGGTCGGTCGGGTCCGCGGTCACGCTGAGTCCGGCCGATGCCGACACCTGCACGTCGGGCAGGAGGTCCGGGACGCTGACGGCCGGGGTGTCCGTGGACTGCTCGACGGCGGACGCGCCCGGAGCGGCAAACAGACCAGCGGCCGCCACCGCAGCGGCCGTGGCAGCTGCCCGTCTGATCACGCGCGCACGGGTTCTGAGCATGGGAAAGATGCCTCTCCTATCGGGATACGCGACGGCCGGGACTACCTCGCCCTCGGGCGGGTGCCGTCCGCTGAGAAGAGCTTGCGCCGGGGTGCCTGTGGATAGTTTTTGGCGCCCCAGCCTCCCGGCGGCCCTGCCTGTGGATAACTCATCGCCCCTCAGCGGCGTACGAGTTGTCTCGCTGCGGTGGTCGGGACGGGCGGCGTCAGCGTGCGGCGGGCGGCTGCGAGGACGAGGCAGGAGGCGGCGGCGCCGGTGACCGTGACGGCTGCCGGGGCCAGCGGTCCGCTGCCGCCGACGGCGCCGGCGAGGGCGGAGCCGGCGGCCTGCCCGAGACCGAGGCTGGCGATCATCCAGGCGGCTGCTTCACCGAGGGTTCCTTCCGGGGCGAGCTGGTCGAGTCCGGCGAACGTCTGGACGAGCAGGGGCGACAGGAACAGGCCGGGCAACAGGGCAGTCAGGACGGCGAGGAAGGGCGGCGGCGCGGCAAGGGTCGGCAGGAGTCCGCCCAGCAGGCATCCGGCCGTGAGCAGGAGGTGTCCGGTCGGCGGTCCGCTCCAGGTGCGTCGGCCGTAGACGAGACCGCCGGTGAGGCTGCCGGCGGCCAGGGCGGCGGGGATCAGGGTGGACAGGGCGGGTGCGTGGTGGGTTTCGGCGAGTTGGAGCGCGACGATGTTCATCGCGCCCAGGGCGATGCCGGTGCCGAAGAGGGCCGCGGCCAGGGCCCTGGGCCCGCGCAGGCGCAGCGGGCTGACCCGGCGGGTGTGCCGGGTGCCAGTCGGCATCCAGGTGCGGGCGGGCGGGGCGGTGGCGAGCAGCAGGGTGCCGCCGAGGACGAGGACGGCGCACGCCGCGAGTGCGGTGCGGGCTCCGAGGGCGGTCTCCAGGAGCAGGACGAGCAGCGGGCCAGCGATGAAGACGACTTCCTGGGCGGCGGCGTCCAGGCCGAGCGCGGTACGCAACTGGCGTGTGTTGTCCGTGACTTCGGGCCACAGCACGCGCAGGGCCGCTTCGGCCGGCGGGGTGGCCCACCCGGCGGCCGCGGTCAGCGCGAGCAGGACGGCCGGGTGGGCCCCGGGTCGCAGCGCCGCGAGGGCGGCGAAGGACAGAGTGGAGGCGAGGGCGGTGGTGGTCAGCACGCCGTGCTGGCCGTGCCGGTCCAGCAAGCGTCCCCACCAGGGCTGGCCAAGGGCGGCGCTCACGCCGTAGACGGCGGTGAGTACACCGGCCTGCCGCACGGATCCGCCGCCGGCACGGACGGCGAGCAGGAGGGCGAGCGGGGCCATGGCGACCGGCAGGTGACCGACGACGGCGCCGGTCAGCAGGCGCAGGACGTGCGGGCGGCGCAGCAGCTGGGAGTAGCGGGCGGATGCGGTGGGCTGGGCAGCGGTGGTCATGACGGAGTACCGGCCTTGCGGGAGATGCCACGTGCAGCGGCCAACAGAACGAGGGACAGAGGTCGGCGGCGGGCGGCCCCGTGCGGTGCGGGGCCGCCCGGTTTCACCCGGCGCGGGGGAAGACCGGCGGGGTCCAGCCCACGTATTTGGCGCCCCAGCGGTCTTCGATCTCGTCGGCCTTGACGACGTCGATGTAGCCGGGCCTGACGATGTCGTTGGAGGCGATCTCACCGTTGCCGAGGTAGACGGCGATGTGACCGGCTCGGTGTCCGGTGTCCCAGTACAGGAGTGCGCCGGGAGGCGGGTGCCGGTCGCCGGGGTGCCGCATGTTGGCGGGTACGACCTTGTAGTGGTCGATGGCGTAGTCGACGCCGCTGAAGGACCAGCCGTAGACGTTGGCGACGAACGCGAGGCAGCGCCGGTACCAGCCGGGGGTCGACAGGGCGCCGGAGTGCAGGCGGGCCCAGCGGATGGCTTCCTTGACGGTGCGGGGGTTGTGCAGGGTCACGGTGTTCTTGCCGTCGGTGAAGGTGCCGCTGCTCGTGCCGGTGCTGCTGCCGGGCACCGTGTCGTTGGTGGGGCACTGGCTGGGGACGTCGCCGGAGGCCGCCGTGCTGTCGTCGCCGCTGCTGGCGGTGGCTTTGTCTCCGCTGGTGCCGGTGGCGGATCCCGCACGAGCCAGGTCAATGCCGGCCTCCGTGGCGAGCGCACGGACTTCGGACTCGTGGCCGGCGTACAGCGAGGGGTACTTGCTGTGCTGGACGGCCTGGGCGACGTCCCCAGGCGGGCGGGTCATCCAATTCTTGATGTCGACCAGGCCTTGGTTGGTGCCGCGGCCCTTGAAGAAGGACTCGGCGGCGTAGGCGGGCTTCATGATGTTCGCCTTGCTGCCCCAGCCCATCGAGGGACGCTGCTGGAAGAGGCCGACGGAGTCGCGATCGCCGTTGTCCTGGTTGAGCAGACTCGACTCCTGCATCGCGGTCATCAGCGCGATCAGGGTGGCCTTGCCGGGCAGGTGGAGGCGGATGGCGACGTTGTCGATGGCCTGGGCATTGGCTATCTGCTTCTCGTGCACGCTGCCGGTGCCCGAACCGGAGGCGCCGCCGGTGGTGTTGCCGTTGACGGGGGTGGCCGGTCCGGTGCCGACGCCGGCGTCCTCACAGCTGGAGGCGGCGGCCGAAGGTGCGGGCAGGAGCGCGCCCATCAGCATCAGGGCGGCGAGGAAGAACACCCCGGCCGCGATGCCAATCTTCCAGGTGAGGGTCTTCTTGGCGGCGACGGTGACGGCTATCTGTCCCAAGTCCTGCTGCACGCCTACTCCTTGAGCCCCAGCACGCGGGTGACCATCCAGGGCTGACCGACGTCGGCGCGGGCGATCTCGAGGGTCAGGTGGCGGGTGTAGCGGTAGTTGTCCGTGCCCTCGACGGTGATGACGACCGTGGCCTGCCGGTACATCCGGACGGCGGTGTCGGGTGCGGGCCGCTGCTCTGCGGTGGGCTGGCTGATCGTCACCGTGGTCGGGGTGGCTGTGACCGCCTGGGCAGCGACGAGCTGGTTGAAGTCCTTGTCGTCGTGCTTGATGAGGTTGGTGACCAGCGGGGCGGAGGCGTAGGGGGCGGCGCGCTCGACGGCGGCCTTGTGCGATCCGTCCTGCAGGGGCTTGCGGGTGCAGTAGGCGGTGACGAAGGCCCTGGCGATGCCGTCGGGCGTGGCCGGCCTGGGGGCGGTGGGGCTCGCGGTGGTGGCCGGGGTCGGGGTAGCGGCGTCGGTGCTCGGTGCACCCGCGACGGTGGGGTTGGTGCTGGGTGCCGGGCGCGTGCCAGCAGGTTGGTCGTGGCCACCCTGCAGCCAGGAGGTGAGGCCGACGGCTGCGGCCAGGACCAGGGCGATGATCGGGACCGTAATGGGGGTGGGCACCTTGCGGCGTTCGGCTTTGATCCACTGTTCGCGCTGGGTGCGGCGGGCCGACTTCCAGGCTCGGCGTCCGCGGCGGCGCGCCCGCCAGGACAGGTCGGCCAGTTCGTCCGGCGGTGGCTCGTCGCGCAGCAGCTGCCGCCACTGGGCTGCGGTGCGCTCGCCGTCGCTCTCCGTAGGGGCGCTGCGCCGGTCCGCGCCGTCGGTGTCGTGGGCGCTGGTGCGGGCCGGGTCGGTGTCGTGCTCGGGCTGGGTCATGGTGCGGGTCTCCGTGAAGGCGTGGGTGAGCGGGCGCGCGGGCATGGCGAGATGGCCCCGGGGCGGTCCGGCCCAAGGAATGGGCCGGACAGGGGGTCTCGCGGAGGGGGTTGGGGCAAGGGGGCGCCGGTCAGTCGGCCGGCGCCCGGGTCAGCTGTCGCCCTTGGCGGGCGGCAGGGCCGGCCTGGCTTTCTGCCTGATCTCCGGGCGAGGCGCCGGCGCGGGCTTGTCGCGAACCACAGATCCGGTGATCACCCGGCCGCTGGCGGGCGGTGGGTAGGAGCGGAACTTCGCGCCGACAGGGTTGGCCGGCTCATCACGGACCACTTCGCCCTGGATGGTCTTGGTGCCGTTCTGCCGCGGGTGGGGCGGCACGCCGGTGGGGTCCGGGGCGCCGTAGCGCACCTGGTAGGGGCTGGCCTGCCCGGCCCGCTGTCGTGCGGCTGCGGCCTTGTCCGAGCCGGGGGTTCCGGCACTGGGCGGGGTGCCGGGTCCGCCGGGCAGGCCCGGACGCGTGGCGGCATGGTCTCCGTAGGTACCGGACGGCAGCCGGGGCCGGCTGGGCGGGGGCGGGTAGGTACGCACGCGCTCGACGGTGATGGAGGTGTCGTCCTCGGCGGGCTGCGGGGTGGGTGCCGGCGAGCGGCGCGGCAGCCGCGGCACCCGCGGCAGGTTGATGCCGCCGGGGAAGCGGTCGCGCAGCACGTCGAACAGGCCTCCGCGGCCGCCGCCGCTGCTGGCGTTGCCCATGGCATTGCGCAGGCGGCTGGTGGCGGCGAAGTGCCCGACTGCGTTGAGCATTCCGCGGCCTGCGAGCTGGGCGCCGCCCCCGGAGACGATGCCGTCCAGGCGGCCCTTGAGTTTGATGGCCATGCCGGCGCAGGCGACGTTGAGGCAGGAGACCATCAGCCAGCCGAAGCTGGGCAGCAGCGTGAGCAGCGCGAGCGACGTGATCATCGTCGCGCCCAGCAGCATGGTGCCGGTGAAGCTCACCAGGGTCAGGCCTACGAGGGTTTCGAACCATCCCACGCCCCACTGGCGAGGCTTGCCGGGGATGCACCACAGGGCGGCGAACACCACCCCGCACACCAGCAGCATCAGCGAGCCCAGCAAGCTGGCCAGGGTGGCCGCGGCGAGCGTGAGGGCGAGCACAGCGAAGATCACGGCGGAGATGAGGGCGGCGATCAGCAGGCCGATCCGTCCCGAGGGAGTGTGCCCCTGACGCCACTTGACCGCGTCATGGCCAGCGGATCCCGGGTCGTCGGTCATGTGGTCCTTGAGGTAGGTCTCACGGGAGTCCATGTCCGCGCCCCGCTTGATGACCTCGGGCCCCCACCGCTTGCACGCCTCGATGCTCCCCAGATCCGCCAGGCACCACGGGGTGGCAACGTACGTGCGCCACACCGCGTCGCTGGCCTTGCGGATCGCATCGTCTTTGGCGTTCCCGCTCCAAGTGGGGGTGGGGGTCTTGAAGGGCAGGGAGTCGGAGGTGTCGCCGGGCAGACCGCCGTTGATGGTGGTCATGGCGACGGTGGAGCCGGCCTGGCGGGCGTTGTCGACCCCTTTGACCCAGGTGGAGGGACTGGTGAAGAAGGTGGTGGCGATCGCAGCGCTGGCGGCAACCCACGCGAGCTGTCCGAGCATGGAGGAGTCGGAGCGGCGCGCCCAGGCGATGAACATGCCGAGCGCGACCGCCGCAGGCAGGAAGGTCTCCGCCATGGGGGTAGCGGCCGCGCCGATCGCTTTGGAGATGGCCGGCTCGACTTCGGGCAGGCTGACGACCTGGAAGGACCACTGGATGATCGTCACGGTGGCGCGGCCGACCATGGTGAGCACGCCCATGAGCATCTGGCAGATCTCGTACATGCTGCCGTCGATCAGATCGCCGCCGAACAGGTCGTCGGAGAGCTGCTTGTCGAGCTGGTAGGCGCTGGGCGCGTACGTTTCGAAGAGGGTGTGCTGCCCGTGGGGCGGGGTGATCGGGGACGGCATCAGGTCGCCGATGCCGGCCGGGGCGTACTTGTTGTTGTCGTCGGCGGCCGCGGCCGGCGCGAGCACCACCATGGTGGTGTAGAGCCCAACGATCGGGATCATCAGGTTGCGCAGCCGCGGCAGCCGCAGGCGTCGTGGCAGGCGTCGTATGCGGTCAACGAGCCGTTTCTTCATGGTCATTCCATCTGTGCGAGTACTGCGGCCACGGGGTCGGCCGTGTGCGCGTAGCGGTCGCCGACGTCGTTCTTCTGCTCGATCCGCCATTCGTCACCGTCCTTGACCAGGCGCAGCACGTAGCGGAAGGGCTTCTCGCCGGTGCGGTGCAGGGTGGCGAGGACGCCCTTGCCGGCCGGGTGGGTGTCGGAGGCCGGCACGTCCTGCACGTTGGAGACCTTGATGGTCAGCGGGGCATGGGTGGAGGAGGGGTCGGCGGTGTCGGCAGCGCTGTCCTGCTGGCGCTGGGCGATGCAGCCCTTGAGGGTGCCTCCGTCGTCGTCGTAGTTCGGGCGCGCGGCCGCGGTCTCGAGCGTGCACATCGTGCGGCCGTCGGAGGGGGTGACGGCCATCCACGCCTGCATGTACGTCGTGGCCGTGGACTTGACCCGGGCGGTGGCGTCCGCCGACGCGGACGGTTTGGCCGGCGTGTCGTCGGAGGACGAGCACGCGGCGAGCGCGCCGAGGGCGGTGGCGGTCAGGGCGGCGGCGGCGGCAAGGCGGGTACGCGAGTTCACCGGGACTCCTTCGTTGGCAAGTACACGTGTTGTTCACGCAGCCTCCGATCCTGCCTCGATCAAGTCCGGTTGTCCGCCCGGGTCCTGGCCATCGGTTCGCGGCCCGTCCGGATCGTCGTGGTTTGCCTGCTCGGCGGCCTCGTCGGCTGCCTGGTCTTTGGGGTTGGTCGACAGGGCGCGCAGCAGCTCGGCGGAGGGGGCGTCCCACTGCATGGTGGCGACCCGGTCGCGGCGGTCGCGCACGATGCAGTGCCCGTGGCGGATCTCGCCGTGGGCGTTCTTGCCGACGCCGTGGATGAGGGCCCGGCTGGCCGGGCCGACCGGCAGGCGCAGCAACTCGGCGAGGGCGTCTTGCTGTTCGCGGGTGGAGAGCTCGAAGCCGAGCACGGTGGTGATGGCCTCCAGGACACCGTCCAGACCGAGCAGGGAGCGCGGGTCCTGGGTGTCGATTGCCAGCGACGTATCGAGCGCTCGTCCGGTGCGGGCGATGTAGTCCAGGAAGCGGCGGCCGTCGTCGGTCGCGGTCAGCACGTGCACCTCGGGCACGGAGATGACCTTGGGCAGGTCGCGCAGGTCGGTTCGGGCAGCGGTGTTGAGGGAGTACGCGATCAGGCCGCGCATCAGCGCGAGGCTGACTCGTTCGTTCATCGTCATGTCCGCCGGCTTCGTGCCGACCTGGGGCATCGTCAGGCCGGGGACCTGTACGAGCCACAGGCCCGGTTCCGGGCGCAGTGGGGAGGCGCCCTTGCGCGGCCGGCCCAGAAGTGGGGCGCCGAGCTGGGTCCGTGAGACTTCCTCCAGGGCGCGGCCGGCCTCGGCGGCGAGTTCGTTGGTGGAGGCCTTGAGGAGGTCGACGACCCGCCAGGAGGCGGGGTCGTCCGACTCGGCGACTTCGTTGCAGGCGCGCAGCAGGTGGGTTTCCACGCCCTGGCCGCGCATCCGTTCCGGCAGCATGATCAGCATCTGGGAGACGACCTGGAGGGCGGCGTCCCCGCGCTTGAGGAGGCGGAAGAGGTCGGCGACCGCAGGGGTGTCGGTGCCGCAGGTGACGTGGTGGGCGTCCAGGCCGAGGTATTGGCCGGCCCGGTACAGGCCGGCCTCGTCGCCCTTGAAGCCGAGCATGAGGGCGAACGCGCCGCGCATGGCCGCGGTGAGCGTGGCCAGCATCATCGCGGTGGTCTTGCCGCGGCCGGAGCGTCCTACGTACAGGGTGGTCGTCGCGTCCCCGCGTGCGCTGCCGGCGGTGATGTCGAGGCGGCACACGCCGGGGGTGGTGCCGGTCAGGAGTCCGGCGATCGGCCCGGTGTCGTCGCCGGCTTCGCTGCCGCCCCAGAACATGCTCGCGGCCAGGGCGTCGGTCTCACGTACGTGCCCGAGATCGGGGACGCGCAGCATGTCGCCGATCTGGCATTCCAGCCACAGTTCGCGCTGCTCGTCCTCGGCGGTGATGACGTCGATCGACAGCCCGTCGTAGTGGGCGATGACGGCATCGACGCGGGCGCGCAGGTCCTCCAGCGACTCGGTGGAGGTCACGATGAGGCGGGGGTGGTCTTCGAGCAGGGTGAGGCTGTCGCGCGACATGCGCTGGCGCAGGGCCTCCATGGTGAGCTCGGTCTCCTGTGTCTCGACGAAGGTCTCCCCCGCCGAGCCTTCGGCGGCCGAGCGCCTCTGTTCCTTGGCGGCCTGGCGGACCTTGTCGACGGCCTTGATCGCGGCGCCCTTGCGCCACACGGCGAAGCGGACGCTGGCCTCCGGGCACACCAGGGTCTCGTCGCCGGTGTCGGGGTGGCTGTAGGTGATCTCGGACAGGCAGCGCAGCCATTCCTGTTCGCCGGGGGTGTGCAGCTGCTCGGGGAAGGTGGGCATGGCCAGCACTGCCGTCCATGCCACCGTCTGGCCGCGGGCGTCGAGGAGTTCGACGTGGTCGTGGTGGGGGATGGCGCGGGACTGGGTCAGGCGCACCAGGGAGGCGCCGGTGATGGCGGGCAGGTTCGGCGGGGCGGGCTGGGGGCGGTGGGACTCGCGGGAGATCGCCCAGGCGAGCAGTTCGACCGGGGCGACGGTGGCCCGCCAGGGCGTGGCTTCCAGGCGGCGCTCCAGGCGGCGGGCGACGGCGTCGAGTTGGGCGAGTTCGTCCTTGGCAAGTTCGGTGGTGCGGATGCCGAGCGCGCCGGTGGCGGCGTTCTTGGCGCTGGCGCCGCCGGCCGAGGAGCGTTCGGCGATCTTCACGCCGAGCAGGAGGTGGCGCTGGGGCAGGTCGAGACTGTCGAGTCGGTAGGCCCACAGATCAGCGAAGTGCTCGACGTCGCCCGCGGTGAACAGCTCGCGCGCCTCGGCGCGGAAGGCTTCGCCGTCCAGCCGCGACCACACGATCTTCAGGTGGGCGTCGTACCCGGCCAGCGTCTTGGCCAGGGCGAGGGCGGCGGCGTCTTGCTCCAGGTCCTGGGCGGGTTCGGGCATCAGGTCGGTGTTGGCACTGTGCAGCACGAACCAGGCCTCGGCCTGGGTGGAGGTGACGACCAGGCCGTCGGCGAGGGCGACGAGCTGGGGCGGGGGCATGAAGCGTTCGGCGCCCAGCCCCAGCAGGCGGCCGACGCGGGAGACGCTCTTGCGCTTGGCGCGGGTCGCGGTGGTCATCGCAGCTCCTTCGGGGTGGTGCCGCGAGCCCAGGCGCGTGCCTCGGACTCGCTCAGGTACAGGGCTTGCAGGCGGGTGGCGGTGCGGTCGCGGACGGCGTGTAGGCGGCCGGGAATGACGGAGACGGGCGGCACTGGCCAGATTTCGGGGGCGATGCGCGCCCACAGGGTCTGGCCGGCGTAGGCAAGGAGCCGGGTGGGGAAGAGGTCGGCGATCGCGGTGCCGAAGTGCTGGCCCAGTCCGTGCGGGCTGCCGGCGGCGATCCGGATGCCGCTGGCGGGTCCGGCGCCGAGCAGCATCTGCAGGGCTTCCACGCCGGGGGCTTCGGCCAGCTGACTGTCCGGGCGGGTGTCGGACCAGAACTGGCGCAGGGCGAACACGAGGCGTTCGGCGTGCTCGATGAGGATCAGCCGCTGCGGGTGGGGGCTCGTGGGGGCGTGGCGCAGCTCGTTGAACAGGCCGATGAGGTGCTCGTGGATGGCCGCGATGCGCCGGAGGTAGGAGACGTTCTCCACTCCAGCGGCCCAGGGGTGGGAGGGGCCGCGCTGGTCGAGGTCGAGGACGTCGACCCGGTGGCCGCGGGCGAGGATCTGGGCGGCGAGGGTGCGCAGCACGGTGGTGGTGCCCCCTCCCCCGCCGGCGGCGACCAGGAGGTGTCCGGCGTCGTCGGGCCAGGTGACGGGGGCGTCGTCGGCGGCGAGGCCGATCAGTACCTCTCCGCTGCGCAGGGCGCGGGTGGTGTGCGCGTCGCCGAGCCGGACGAGGGTGCGCAGGGCGGTGATGGGCATGGTCGTCTGGACGGTCATCGCGGTTCCTTGGGTGCAAAGCGGCGTATGCGGCGGGTGCGGCGGCGGGCCTTGGCCACGGCGTCCGGCCCGTACAGCCGTGGGCGGGGGGTGAGGTGCAGCGCCTCGCC
The DNA here is from genome assembly GCF_040609555.1 of Streptomyces sp. NPDC004658. Taxonomy (NCBI): domain Bacteria; kingdom Bacillati; phylum Actinomycetota; class Actinomycetes; order Kitasatosporales; family Streptomycetaceae; genus Streptomyces; species Streptomyces sp. NPDC004658. Next base: position 8,715 of record NZ_JBEXKG010000110.1, on the reverse strand, counting down.
GGCGGAGCGGGCGGGGTCGGGGCCCTCGGAGGTGAACAGGGAGGACAGGCCTGGCATCTGGGCGAGCTGCGGGGCCCGCTCCCCCAGTCGGCGGCAGCGCAGCCGGAGTCCGAGGCGGCCGTGCGGGATGCGGCCGCGGCCGATGACGGGGGCTACTCCGCGCAGCAGGTACTGGGCGCGCACGGCCCAGACCATGAGGTTGGTGCGCCGCCAGTAGATGAGGGAGCGTTTGGCGCCGTAGTAGGTCAGTCCCAGCGGCGGCAGCAGGAAGAGGGGGAACAGCGGCCTGGGCGGTAGGCCGAACAGCATCAGCCAGGTTCCCCACCAGAGGGGGAAGATCACTGCGCCGTAGCGCAGGGTGGTGCGGGGGATACCCTCTCCGAGGTCGATGCCGAGCAGCTCGTGCTGTCGCATCTCCAGGTCCCAGTGACGGCTGAAGGTGTGTGAGGTGCGCATGTGTCGGCCGCCTACTGGAAGATCGAGAGGAGTTTGCCGCCGACGAACGTGAGGATGGCGATGGTCTTCTGGGTGTTGAAGATCGCCATCGCGGCGACGGCCGCACCCAGGAGGTGAGTGATCAGCTTTCCCCACTCGCTGCGCGCCCAGTGGCCGAAGCTGCGGACGGCCAGCACGGCGCCGAAGAGGGTGCCGACGATGGTGATGACCCATGAAGCCAGGCTGTTTCCGCCCATGGCTGGTATCTCCCTTGTTGCTGGTGGTGCTCGTAGCGGTGTGTGCCGGCCGCATCGAGGTGCGGGCCGCGGCGGTGGCTACTGGGCGGTGACGGACCACACCTGCCAGCGGGAGGCGCCGCTGGCGCTGACCCGGGTGAGGGTGATCCGGTAGGTCTGCTGGAGGGTGGCGCCGCCGGTTTTCCAGCCCACGACGGCCATCCCGGTGCGCTTGTCGCCGGAGCCGGCCTGGACGGCCCAGGAGTCCAGGCCGGCCAGGGTGATGCCGGCGCCGAGCGGGGCGATGTCGGCGCCGGGTGCGGCGGTCTGGTCTGCGGTGCCGGCGGCCCACGCGGTCAGGAAGGCCTCGACGGTGGAGCGGGTGGAGCTGCTCAGGTCGGCGTCGGTGTCGGGGGCGGCCGGCTCGGTGTAGGTGACGGCCTCGGGCAGGCCGACCAGGGCGGGCTGGCCGGTGACCAGGACACGGCCGCCGGACTCGGCGACCGGCACCTCCAGGGCCCGCCAGGTCGAGACGGTCCTGGTCTTGGTGCCGCTGCCGGTCGTCGTGGAGATGCGGGCGTCGACCACGACACGGGCGTGGTGAGGGGAGGTCTGGGTGATCTTGCCGGGGATGGTCTGCGCCACCAGCTGGGTGCCCTGCCCGTCCCATCCGGCTTTCGGGTCGGCGCCCTTGGGCAGGTCCCGGGCGAGTTCGCTTTCGCGGGCCTTGGGGTCGTCCTCGGACCAGGTCAGATAGGAGCGGGCGAAGCGCGCCGCCACCTGCGCCGCCTCGGCCTCGGGCACGTCGTCGCGGGCGGCCTGGGCCTGCGGGTCGGACGTGGTGGTCGGGGCCTGCGGCTGGGACGGCGCGATCCAGGTCTTCACGCCGGTGAGCGCGGCCAGTCCGATGACCAGCCAGAGCACGACGCGGCCGGTGCGCCGGGCGACGATGTGACCGGACGGCTCGTCCTCCTCCGTCCAACCGGCCGTTTGGATCGCAGGGGCTTTGCCCGCCGTGTCACCGGTCTCGGGTATTTCCCTCTCGCCGAGCTTTTTCCGGGCATGCCCGGCGAGGGCTTCGGCGAGTTCCCCGCCCCCCTCTTTCTCCTTTTCAGGAAGGTTCAGCAACCTTCGCCAACGACTCATTCTTCGACTCCTCGGCCGTGTCGCGCTCGAATCCCGCGCCCGGCGGGCACGACGGAACACAGCACCCCGCTCCTATGGGCGGGAAGCTCATACCGAAAAGCTAAAACGGATGCCCTGTGGATAAGTTTTCCTACCGGCCGGGCAGGAGCGGTCACGTTCGGCGGGAACGAAAAGGGCCCGCACCGTACGGTGCGGGCCCTGTTGGTGTGGCGGCCGTGAGTTCAGGCGGCGTCCGGATCCTCTTCAACGGCGGCCGATGATGCGGTGATGCGGTTGCGCTCCCATTTGAGCAGGTCGGATACCCGGTACAGCATTTGCTGCCCCTTCTTCCCGGCGGATGCGGGAAAGTCAGGGTCCTTCTTGCGGGCCATCCGCAGCGCTTCCAGCGTCAGCTGCGGCAAGTGCTCCTGCTGCGCCTCGCGCAACGTGACCAGGGCATCGCCGGCCTCGGGTGCGGCCGGTTCGGCCAAGGCCTCGAAGTCGGGTTCGGCCAGCCGCGACGGGCCAGCGTCGGCGCCCTCGGCCGGGCCGGCGGCGATGTCGGGGCCGGGGGATCCGTCCTGGGTCCGCCCCAGACCCACCTCGGTTGTTTTGTCGCTTATGCCCTGGGTCCCTGGGTCCTGCGTGGGGTGTTTTCCCAGGAGAACGGGGTGAGCTGGGTCCCTGGGTCCCTGGGTCCGCTCGGCCTTGTCCAGCGTGACGGACGGCTCGGATGCGGCGCCGGCCTGAGCCCAGGCGCGGGCCTCGGCGTCGGTCATGAACATCACCTGCGTCTCGTGAGCCACGCCGCCGAGCACCACCTGGGCACGGCCGATGTGCCGGGTGGACTTCGGGGCTGGTTGGACCTCGGGCACGAGCATGCGCCACGCGTTCTGGGTGTAGCGGGCCAGGATGCGTGTGGCGAAATTCTCGCGCATTTCCGGACCGCCCAGTGCGCGCGCGGTTGCCGACTGCGCCACCAGCAGAACATGCAGTCGCACCGCACGGCCCATGAAGAGGATCTCGGCAAGGGCATCAACCGCCGGGGAAATCTTCGGATCGCCCTTTTCCTTGATCTTCTCCCAGTAGCGGTTGAGCTGTTTCATCGTCGCATTGATCTCTTCCAGCAGGATCACAATGCGCGGCCCGACCTCGGACGGATCGGCGTCGTCACTGAGCTGTTCTGCCGCGTGAATACGCCTGCGCCCCTCGGCGCCGAGTGCAATCAGCGCGTCGTGAATATCAGCGATATCCCGGCAGTAGCGCACGTTCTTCACGCCCCGCGCCCAAAGGTGGGAGACACGCTTGAAGTCGAGAATGTAGGCGTGTGCGCCGTGGTGAATCAGCTGGGAGGCGATAGTCCGCAAAATTACGGACTTACCGCCACCGGTGCCGGCCGATACCAGGACGTGCGGCGATTCGGCATCGAGGTCGACGCTCACGATCTTGTGGCCGCGTTCCAGGCCGATCAGCGGAGCGGACTCGGGGACCTTCTGGACGAGCTCGCGCACCTTGGGATCGGCGAAGACCACCTTGCTCGGGGGCCGGTGAACCTTCTTGACCAGCACGTACGGCTCGCGGCCGTCGTACTTCCAGGAGAAGCTCACCCCCTGGAGAGCGAGCTTCTTGACGACCATCTCGGAGACCTTCTGCTCGTTGAACTGCAGGTCCACCGGCAGGTCGATCCTGATCTCGGCGTCGTCGTCGGAGAAGTTCAACGGGACGTGCAGGTAGGCCTCCGGGCGGGTGCCCTCGGGTATGCCGAGCGGATCCTTGAGGGCCAGGTGCAGCGGCTCGACCCACTCGCGCATCAACTCCCGGCGGCCGCGGGTGCGGACCCGGTGCAGCACTCCCCCGGCCAGCAGCAGGCCGCCGGCCGCGGAGCCGATCGTCGGCGCGAGGTCCTGGGCCTCGTGCAGCAGGGCCATCGTGCCGTCGGGGTCGTCGTAGTAGCTCCAGCCGCCGGCGCCGAGCGCGCCGAGGGTGAGCAGCCGGGCACCGGCGCGCTGCCAGCCGGGCCGGTAGGAGGCGCGGCGCACAGTGCCCTCCACTCCGTCCAGGACGCGGGTGCCGCGCTTGAAGAAGGTCGCGTCGGTGCGTGCCACGCCGTCCATCTCGCGTCCGGACAGCAGCCGGGCCACACCCAGGGCGACGGCCTCCACCGTCTCCTCGATCTGCCGGTCCACCTCGCTGCGTGCCATCGCCGAGTTCCTCCACACTGCACGTTCCGCCGCCGGTCCCGAGGGCGGCGAGGCTCTTGCTCCGGAACGCTACGAGCGGCTGCCTGTGGACAAATCACGGCGACACCGTCGGCGCCCGGAGCCACACGGCGGCACACCTCGCAGGCCCTGCGAGCTCCCGGACGGAAGCAACGGGTGCAGCAGCAGGGCGCGCAACACGCGGCCCGCATGAGGCAACGGCCGTTGCACCGGAGGGCCTGCGTTGCGCAACGGAGGGCAGCCCACTGCTGCGGCGTTGCGCAGCACCTGGGTTGCGCGGTTGCTTGGTTGCCCGGGCGGCCGCGGCGCGGCTGCGTCCGCAACCACCGCGCGCTGCATCGGCCGCACCGACGCAGCAGTTTCGGCACGGCGTTGCTCGTGCCAGCCCCACGGCCATCTCCCCCGGATGCCGACGCCAGGGCGGGAGGTCGCAGCGCCGGCGGCCAACGGCCTCGAGCAGGGCCGGCACGCGGGAGCTACGCGGGTGACCGGCGAGGCGCGCTGCAAGGTGCGGATGTTGGTGACCTTGGTTGCGTGGACGAGGTGCCTCGGGGGAGCAACGGCGGCGCCGGATCAGGCGGTGTCCGGTGGTGCTGCTTGCGAGGGTGTTGCGCAGCAACGGGTTGGCGCGTTTCGCTCCAGCGGCCCGGGTGAGAGCGCTACGGTGCTGGCAGCCGGGGCGGGGCGTTCCCCCGTCGCCCCGTTCCCGGCCATCCCCGTTGCCTATGCAGCAGCCTGCTGCACCGGGTCGGTTTCCGTCTCCCGCCGGGTTTCGGCGTCCGGTTGCTTGCTGTTCCTCTCGGCGGCCTCGGCAACACGGAAGGCCTGGCCGCGGTTGACCTTCTTTCCGTGGAGCTTGAGCCACTCGACGATCTGGGCGTGGTCGAAGGTGTTGAGCACGGTGATGGCGTGGCGGATCGCGTCCGCGGGCCGCATCCCGGCGACGATCGTGGCCTGGTCCTCGTCGCGTTCGAATGGGGGGCTTGTCGCCTGCTCCTTGCCGCTGCCGTCGTGGCCAGCGCTGCTACCGCCAGGCTCGTCCTGCTCAAAACCGGGTCCCTCTCGCCCGTCGTCGGCATCCGGCTGGAGAGCCTGCTGCTCACCGGTCGGCGTCAGCTGCTCGGCGGCCGGCTCCTTGTGCCGTGCCTGCTCCTCCTGGGCCCGAGCGGCCTCCGGGTCGGCGCCGGGGGCGGCAACGTTCCGCGGCTGCTGAGAGCCGGCCATCGCCTGCTGTACGGCAGGCGGTGGCGGTTGCTGCACGAAGGCCGCCTCTGCGGGTGCGGGCGCGGTCTGAGCACTGGTGGGCTCCAGGACCCGGCCTCCCGGGGGCGCCGGGTCGGCGGCGAGGAGGGTTGACGGGTCCAGGCCGAGCATGTGAGCCGTCGCAGGCGTGAGGGAGTCTCGGATCGGTATGCCGTAGCGGGCCATCTTCAGGGGCATGCGCGCTTCCACGGGCGCCTTGGAGCGCCACTTCCAGCCGAACCGCGAACGCAGCCGGGCGCGGTAGAGCATCCTCTCCTGCTCCAGCGTGATGGTCGTGGTGTAGGAGGTGAGCTCCCACAGCTTCATCCGCCGCCACAGCAGCAGCGTGCTGCGCGGGGCGAGGAACCAGCGGGCCAGGCGGACGCTGTCCATGGGCCGGTGCTCCGACAGCCCGGCGAGCCGGCTGATGGCGCGACGGGCGGCCTCGACGGCGGCGAGGAAGCTCAGCGGCATGGTGGCGTGCATCGCCATGGCCACCGGATCCCCCAACGCCGCGGCGGCGTTGAAGGCCACCGTGGCGCCGGAGAGGAACCATGCTGCGTAGCGCAGCAGAAGCAGCTGCATGCCCAGCCAGTCCAGCAGCAGGTCCAGGGCCAGCAGCATGACGATCGCGGCGTCGACTCCGATGGGGAACCAGGCGGCGAACGCACCGAAGCCCTTTGCCCGCGCCAGGTCGCTGACGGCCGTGTACGAGCCGACGAAGCCGATGGCGGCGACGACGGCCACGCCGACGACGACGATCGCGATGAGGACGCGGTGCCATCGCGTCAACTGGATGCGGCTGGTGCTGGCCGGCACTCCGGACTCCTTCCATGAGAGGAGTCTGGAATCCTTCAACAGCCGGCCTGTGGACAGATCACACGCCCGGGCCGCAGGCCACTGATGCCGACAGCGCCCTGGTAAGACGCCGTTTCTGATGGTGAGTCTGTCTCGTTACTGGGGCATGGCAGGACTTGTAGAACGGCTGGTGCCGGAGGAGTTGTGGGAGCTGTTTCGACGGGTGGTGCCACCGACTGAGGTCGTCCGCCCGCAGGGTGGAGGAAAGAGGCGAGCCGACGATCGCGAGGTCCTGGCCGGGATCATCTTCGTCGCTACCTCCGGCTGCACCTGGCGGCAACTGCCACCGGTATTCGGGCCGTGCTGGCAGACGGTCTACCGGCGCTTCGCCCAGTGGAGCCGCGCACGGGTCTGGGGCCGCCTCCACCGCGTGATCCTGGAGGAGTTGGGAGCGCGTGGTGAGCTGGACTGGTCCCGCTGCGCGATCGACTCGGTGAGCATTCGCGCCGCAAAAGGGGGCCCCTGACGGGACCGAATCCGACCGATCGCGGCAAGAGCGGATCGAAGATCCACTTGATCACGGACCGGAACGGACTACCGCTGTCCCTGGGTATCTCGGCCGCCAACCTTCACGACAGCCAGGCTCTGAAGCCACTGATCTGCGGCATTCCTCCGGTCCGCTCCCGCCGCGGCCCACGTCGACGCAAGCCCGACAAGCTCCACGCCGACAAGGGGTATGACTACGCCCACCTTCGGCGATGGCTTCGAGAACGCAACATCACCCCTCGCATCGCCCGCAAAGGCACCGAATCGTCGAACCGGCTCGGCCGTCACCGCTGGGTGGTAGAGAGAACCGTGTCCTGGCTCGCCGGCTGTCGACGCCTGCACCGCCGCTACGAGCGCAAGCCCGAGCACTTCCTGGCTTTCGTGGGCGTCGCAGCAGCCCTCATCAGCCATCGCCGCCTGACACACTGAGGGGCGAGGTCAGTCGACCGACGGAGTCAGAGGGTCCGGTCGGGACAACGTCTCGGACAACGGGAGCCCGTCCCTTGCGGCAACGATCCGACGCACCCGCAGTTCGGCTCTTGTCCGCGGGCGGTACTTGGGCTCCCTGCCACACCCGCAGGCCGATCGCCCCTCGTAGCGCAGCCCTTCCCCCAACACCGCAGCCGCCACAGACCACCCGCGAACATCGCGCCTGGGCGGAGGGGCGAAGTCATGACCAGCGCAGATGAGGGGTCGAGCGCAGTTTGGGCACAGGTGCTCCCGCTGCGGATAGCCATGCCGCTTGAAGCTGACACGGCACGAGACGCACGCGTAGTGCAGCTTGTAGTAGGTCATGGCGTAGAAGCACACCGAGCCACCGTACCGAGCGGCCCTTCAGCCAGACCACCCGTTTCGAGTGGCCAACGGTCCACCATCAGAAACGGCGTCTAAAGCGGGGCGCAGACCTGGTCAGGCGAGTGCGGTCAGCCCGGCGTCGTGCAGGTGGTCGCGGACGGCGGTGGCGTGGGTGAAGTGGTGAGCGTGCAGGCCGACGGCTGCGGCGGCCTGCACGAAGGTGGGCTCGTCGTCGAAGTAGGCCAAGCGGTTCGGGGTGATGCCCATGTGCTGGGCGGCGAGGCGGTAGGCATGGGGGGAGGGTTTGTCGACGCCGAGGTCGGCGGACGGCATCACGTAGTCGAACGAGATGCCGTGGTGTTTCAGATCGGCGTGCAGTGCGTCGGTGGAGTTGGACAGCACGCCGACGGGCACGTGTTCGCGGACGCGGGCGAGCAGATCGAGCATGTCGGGCACGGCTTCGCCGCGGTCCTCACGCCAGTGGGTGAGGGCGCTGCGGACGTCGGGGCCGTAGTCGGTGACGAGGCGCTCGGTGACGTCTTCGGCCCACTGCTGGTCGGTGAGGAGGCCGACGCGGGCGAGGCGGTAGTTGGGGTGCTGGTAGGCGTAGCGGTCGATGGTGCCTTCGGGAAGGCCGGCCATGCGTTCGGCGGTGCGGGCGCCGGTGTTGTGCCAGTGGCGGAACAGGCCGTTCATGTCGAACAGGACGCCGTGGATGCGCACGGGGTGCTCCTTCGATGAGGGCTGGCTCAGTGCCTGAGGGCGGAGGCGTACAGGGCGAGGTAGTGCTGTGCGGTGCGGGCCCAGCTGTAGGTCGACTCGACGTGGGCGCGGGCGTTGAGCGCGCGGCGGCGTCGTTCGGTGCGGTCGGTGAGGGCGCCGGTGACGGTGTCGGCGAGGGCGGCCGGGTCGTCGGGTGGGACGAGCCAGCCGTCGGCGTGCGGGCCCTGGGAGGTGATGAGGCGTGCGGGGCCGCCGGTGCTGGTGGTGATGGGCGGGGTGCCGCAGGCCTGGGCTTCGAGGTAGACCATCCCGAAGGGTTCGTTGACGGCTGGGGCCACCATGAGGTCGGCGCAGTCGAGACCGAGGGGCAGTTCGTCGTGGCCGCGCCAGCCGATGAAGTACACGTCGTCGGCGATGCCGAGCTTCTCGGCGAGGTCGGCGGGGTGGTCGCCTTCGTACTCGCCGGGGTAGCCGCCCCACATCAGCAGAGCGGGCGGCGGGGATGCTCTTATGGATGTCAAGCAGCGGTTGTGAGGTGAGTCGGGGCCGCTGCGGTGGCGTTCGTGGTGGTCAGGACGTGGTAGATCTCGCGGGCG
>NZ_JBEXKG010000109.1:0-27266 GCF_040609555.1 Streptomyces sp. NPDC004658 | reverse complement strand
GCGGCGCGCCGAACGCGACGAGCCCGCCCGCGGCCGCTACGGCGGCAGCTGCGCCGCCGGCTCCCGAACCCTGTTCCGACTCGGAAAGGCATCTCATGAAGCACCTCGCAGCCGTCCTCGTGGGTACCGGAGCGCTCCTGGCCGGTGGCCTGGTCGCGGCGCCCTCCGCCTCCGCCGCCACCAGTTGTCTCGGTTCCTCCTGCAACGGCCTGAACCCCGGCAGCACGACCTGTGCGAACGACGCCCGCACCGTGGCCGAGGGCACCGGGCCGGTCTCGGCCGTGGAGTTGCGCTACAGCCCCTCGTGCCGGGCCGCCTGGGGCCGCTTCAAGATCAGTGCCCCGTCCGGCTCCAAGATCGTGATCAAGAACAGTCAGGGAAAGCAGTACACGACGTACGGCAGCGGCCACTTCTTCAGTGTCATGGTAAATGACAAGGACGTGACGGCGTGGGCGTGCGGTACGTGGAAGGCCCAGGGCTCCGACAACGTCGACTGCACCAGCAGCTACTGACCCCGGCTCCGAACACGATCCTCCGATCGGGTGAGCGCCGGCCTGCCGTTGCCGGGGTGGACAACGGCGAACAGCAGGCCGGGCACCAAGCCGACCACGGTTCCCGGCTCACCGACCGAGTGGCCGCTTGTGATGTGTCACGCCAAGACGTCCGCGACGTGCCGGCACTGCCGCCGGCCCGCGGCATGCTCGGTCGCGGGCGACGGGCGTATCAGCGTGCTCCCGGCGGCCGGGGTACTGACAGGGGCACGTCTACGTGGTGGTCGTACCGGCGTGCGGCGACATCCTGTGGCCCCCGTCCGGCGCCAGGTCGGCCGGTCCGGGCAGCTCCCTTCGGTCGGCCTCCGGGTCCGGGGGCGCGAGGGCCGGCTCGGTGCTCTCGCCCAGGAAGCCGCCCGACTGGTGCTGCCACAGCTTCGCGTAGGCGCCGTCCGCGGCGAGGAGTTCCTCGTGGCTGCCCTGTTCCACGACGTGACCGCGGTCGAGGACGACGAGGCGGTCCATGCCGGCGACGGTGCTCAGGCGGTGGGCGACCACGAGGGCCGTGCGTCCGTCCATCAACCGCCACAGGGCGTCCTGCACGAGGAGTTCGCTCTCCGAGTCCAGCGCGCTGGTCGCCTCGTCGAGCAGCAGGATCGGGGCGTCACGCAGGATGGCCCTGGCGAGGGCGACGCGCTGGCGCTGGCCGCCCGAGAGTTTGACTCCCCGCTCCCCCACCAGGGTGGCGAAGCCGTCGGGGAGTTGGTCCGCGAACTCCGTGACGTGCGCCGCCGCGGCCGCCGCGTGGATCTCCTCGTCGGTGGCGCCGGGCCGGGCGAAGGCGATGTTGTCCCGCAGGCTGCGGTGGAACATGGCGGGTTCCTGCGGGACGTAGGCGATCAGTGAGCGAAGGTCGGTCTGGCGAAGCCGGGTGATGTCCTGGCCGCCGATCAGGATGCGGCCGTCGTCGATGTCCGACATCCGCAGCAGGAGCCGGGTGAGCGTCGTCTTGCCTCCGCCGGACCTGCCGACCAGACCGATCCGTGCCCCCGCGGCCACCTCCAGGTCGAGTCCCTGGAAGATGGGCTTCGCACCGGTGTGGGCGAAGGTCACCGCCTCGAAGCGGATGCCGCTGTCCCGCGGTGCGAGCGGTTCGGGTGCCGTCGGGTCGAGCACGGTGGGCGGATCCAGCAGCAGTTCCGTGAACTGCGCGGCCTCGGTCATCGAGCTTTCCAGACGCCGGTAGATCTGGTTGAACTCGAACATGATCTGCGTGGCGTTGGAGAAGTAGGTGAAGGTGACGACGACCTCCTCGACTCCCTGACCGGAGCCGCCGAAGGCGAGGGCGACCAGCAGGCCCAGCACGTTGGTCAGCACGGACATGGGGGCTACCAGGGTGTCGACGCGCAGATTGCCGTAGTCCCACGACCTCAGCGTCAGACGCCGGGATTCCGCGACACGGCGACGGTGTTCGTCGGCCTCCCGCTGCTCGGCCGCGAACGCCCGGATGGTCTCCATGTTCATGAGGCTGTCGGCGACGTGGCCGGAGACCCGGGCGATCGCCGCCTCACGCTCGTTGACGATCCTCTGCCGGCGGCGGATCAGAGGCGTCGCGGCCGCCACGGTCAGCGCGATCATCGCGAGAAGTCCGGCGACGAGCATCGGTTCGTAGCCCCACAGCACCACGGCACCGAACACCAGGGGGACGAGACTGCCCACGATCCGGTACGTCACCGTGTCGACGAAGTCCTCGAAGCACCTGCCGAAGCTGAGCACCCGTTTGGTCAGGGAGCCGGCGAAGTTGTCGTGGAAGAAGGCCGCGTCCTTGGCCAGGAGTTCGTCCATGCCGCTGACGTACAGGTGTTCCATGCCCAGGGCGTCCACGCGGTTCAGGCAGTGCTGCCCGACCCGCCACACGGCCTCGGCGAGCAGCAGTGTCACGCCGAAGCCCAGCACGTACGGCAGCGCCGAGCCGAGGGAGAGACGCCGGTCGTCGGCGGCCTGTCCTGCCAGTTTGGCGATCAGCAGCGGGGCGACGTAGCGGATGCCGATGTTGCCCACCGCCGGCAACAGCAGCGCGGGCACGGCGAGCAGTCGTAGCCGCAGCAGTTCGCGGCCGTAGCGGTGCAGTGCCAGAACGACCGCGCTCCTGCCCGGCGTCGGCCCTGGCGTATCTGTTGTCCCCATCACGCTCCCGGAGGTTCGGAAGTCGGAAGTCTCCCGTCCGCCGAGTTTCTCAGTCCAGGCATTTACCACGGACCAGCGAGAATCGGACATCGCTGCGTTCAGAGCTGACGGTCATCGGCGTGGCGGCCCGGTCACGGTCCTGTGTGGAGGTGGGATGCCCACAGATCGGGCTTGTCGGGGTGGGCCCGGCGGACTTCGGCGGTGGCCGTGTGCAGGGCCTGGGCGGCGTAGTCGGTGCCGTGGGCGGCGATGAGGGTGTAGAAGCGGTCGGCGATGTCGGAGGCGACCTGGTCGTTCACGGGCCAGAGTGTGCCGACGACATGGCGGAAACCCGCTACCTGGAAGGCGGCGGTCATGTGCATCGCCTCGTCGGCCACGATGAACAGGACGTCGCTCGTGGCGCAGGCCGACAGGTAGGCGAGGTCGGCGTCAAGGCCGACCGGCAGGTCTCTGGGGGTCAGCGGCTCGTCGTGGAGCACCAGGCGGCTGAGGGTGGGCTCGCGCGTGTTGGCCTGCGCGTGGCAGGCGAAGTGGACGATCCGGGTGTGGAGCAGGGCGGAGCGCACGGCGTCCCGGGTGGCCTGCTCGTTGTGCAGCACCGACGCGTCGAGCAAGCGGGTGAGGCTGTTCACCTCGGATGCGGCGCCCGGGAGGAAGGCCTCGCCGGGCGTTCTGCTCATGGCGACCACGAGGGCCTTGCCCGGTGGGTCCTGGGTGGGGTGCGCGGCGGGCATGGCGCGGACGGTGGGGAGGTAGGAGGAGACGGTTCTGGCCATGACGGAGTCGTCGGCGTCACCCGCGGCGTGCAGGGGGAAGAGCGACAGGATGCCTACGGGGCACCACCACAGGCGCGAGCCGTTCCAGCCCATGGCGGTGAGCGTTTCGATCACGGGGCGGCCGACCGTGTGCCAGAGCCAGCCGAGGACGTCGAGGACGTCGGCACGGGCCTGGGTGGCCAGGGCCCGCTGGAGCGCTTTGTGCCGGGCCCTGGCCTCGTGGAGGGTGAGCCCTGGCAGGGAGACGGGGTGGACGCCGGACGGTGTGACGAGGAGAGCCAGTCCGCCGGTCTCGACTGCGCTGACGGTCACTATGGGGCCGCGGGTGGCGTTGCGGCAGAGGTCACGGGCCGTGCTGTCCGGAGTGTCGCGCAGGGTGTCGGCGAGGATGCCTCGCGCTTTCTCCAGGAGTTCCAGGGCGCGGTCGGGACGGTGGGCCGCGACCGCGGCGTCGGCCGCTTTCGCCCCCAGGCCGGTGTGGGCGCCCAGTACGAACTCGCGGTCCTCGTAGTACTTGCTGCGCATGGCGACGTGGGGCAGCAGTCCGACGGCTGTCTCCAGGGCGCGCAGTCTCTCGGCCGGATCGACCGGGGGGAGCGAGGCCAGCTCGGCCTGTTCCAAGGCGATCTGCATCCGTGTTTTCGGTGGCAGTCCGGGAAGGCTGACGGCTTCGCTGAGCGCGGCCTTCGCTCGGTGGAGATCGGCCGCGTCATGCGTGCGGCCGAATCGCAGCCGGTGGGCGGCGCCGAGGTCCAGGAGGATGTCCGCCCGTTGACCGGCGGGCGCGAGCTCCAGGGCGCGTTCGCCGGAGGTGACGGACTCGTCGAGAGCGGAGCTGTCACCCGTCGCCTCGTAACCCTGCCACAGGGCTGTGGCGAGCATCGCGTGCGGGAGGTGATCGTCGGGTGCGGTCGCGGCGGCGCTCCGGAACAGGTGGATCGCCTGGGGCACGGCGTCTCGTTCGAGGTGACACGTATAGCGGGTGAACCAGACGTGGCCCAGGCCGCACAGGAATCGGGAGCGACGTGTGTCGGTCGGCGTCAGGAGCTCGACGGCCGCCTGCCCGTTGGTGGTGGCCTCGTCCAGGTGTCCGAGCGATCCGGTCCGCCGGTACCAGTACATCTGGACTTGGCTGAGCTGGTAGAGGGCCTCGGCGCGCGAGTAGGCGTCGTCGGCAGGGGTCTGCCGTACCACGCGTTCCCTCAGTGTGAGGGCCTTGTGGAGGCGCTCGGTGTCCACCGTGCGCCGGGAGTGGGCGAATTCGATCTCGGCGCTGAGAGCGGTGAGCCGGATCTCGCGGGGAAGGCACATGGCGGCCTCGGCCACGTACGCGGTGGCCTTGTCGAGGTCGTCGGCGGAGTGCGCCTGCTGGTAGCGGTGGAAGTACAGCAGGGCGAGATGCCACTCCAGGAGCGGGTAGTCCCTGTGGTCCCGCTGGACCAGCGCCTCGGCCTGTCCGGCTGCGGCGATCGCCTCGTCGAGGACCGCCGGGTCCTCGGTCGCGGCGAACCCCAGGGACAGGACGCGCGAGAGGACCAGGAGCCGGGTCGGCTGTTCGGGGTCGGGGGACCAGGCGGACTCCCGGAGGAAGACGATGGCGCGCTGCAGGTCCGCGCTGCTGGGCTCACGGAGGAACCGCTGATAGAGCTTCTCTCCGTACGAGTACAACAGATGGCGGCCGGTGGGATCCCCCGCCGAGGCGGAGGTGGCCAATTCCTCCGCGCACTGGAGTGCGGCCTCGTGGTCCGCCACGTTGCCGGTCGCCTCATAGCGCTCCTCCAACGTCAGGAAGAGCTGGAGGAGGCTGCCGAACCGCTTGCGGCGGCCCGGCGGGGCGAGGCGTTTTCGCGCCATGGCGACGGCCTGGTCGAGTTCGGCGGTGTCCCCGCGCCGGGCGGCGAGCAGGCGGAGCGCCCTCAGCAGGTCGGTCTCGCGCTCCCCTCTCCTCGGGTGGTCGTCCGGGGTGGCCATGACGATGCGCCGCCAGGCGAACGCCGCACGCGCCGCCGCCGCGGGACCGGGCGAGTCGCGGGCGTCTCGACGCAGAAGTTCCGCCTCACACACGCCGTGGTCGGCGAGGAAGGGCAGCATGTCCGGTGGCAACGCCATCTCGCTGTACAGCAGGCAGGGAGTGAGCGCCATGACGGCCAGGCGCAGGTCCGTCGGCTCGTGCGCCGCCAGGTAGCGGTAGAAGGAGAAGACCCCGAGCACGAAGGACGATTCCGTGGCCTCGCCGTCCCACTCCCGGCAGGCGTCGGCGAAATGGTCCGACATGCCGTCCGCGAGGGTGTGTCCCAAGTCGTCGGTCGCGTGGACCCGTTCGATGCAGGCCGCGAGTTCTCGCAGCGCTCGGGAATCCATCAGGTCGTCCCCCCTGACGTCTGCGCCGCGGCCGGCGTGCGCCGGCGGCGGACGGCTGCCATGAATGCCTGGACGCCGAGGAAGAACGCGGGCGCCAGGACGATCGCGACGATCGGCTGAGGTACCGGCAGGAACAAGGCGGCCCCTCCCAGACAGAGGCTCCCGGCCGAGGTGAGCGCGGTCGGGGTGCGGGAACGGCGCAGGAGGAGGAACAGCAGACAGGAGAGCAGACAGACCGCGCAGGCCCCGAGTACGGGCCATGCGTGCCAGATACCGGGGGCGGCCGCCGCTGCCGTGGCGGAGAGCAGCACCGCCAGAGGGAGTCCGGCCTCGCGGCGGATGCCGCGATCGAGGAAGAGGGCCCTGAACAGCCAGGCCAACTCGCCCACGACACCTGTCGCGCAGACCCCGAGGACCGTCCAGCGGGCGCCGGTGAGGTGGCCTCGCGGCACGCAGGCGACGAGCAGTCCGGCGAGCAGGGCGATGATCCCGGCGTGGTAGAAGCCGCGCGCCGCGTTCGCCCACCGGTGGGCCTGCAGCAGGTGGCTCTGCTGCATACCGAGCAGGAACCGGCTCGGAACGCCGTCCGTCTGCTCGCCGGGGAACCACTGCAGGAGGTCTCCCGGCGTGCACATGTAGCGTCGGGTCCACGCCGTCGCCTGGACGGTCGCGATCTGGAGCAGGCCGGCCGCGACGAACAAGGCCAGCGACGCGTCCGGCCACCGGCTGACGGCTGCGGGGCCGGGCACCGACGACTGCAGCGCCAGCACCGCCAGCGTGAAGCTGCCCCCGGCGAGCAAGGGGGCGGCCACCCCGCCGACCGCCTGCACACTCTCCAGGTAGCCCATCGGTACGGGCGGCCGCCAGCTCACGTTCGTGCCCTCGGGCAGTCTTCGGTGTGGTCGCCGTCCACTCCGCCGCACGAACAGTAGAAGCCGCGCCCGGCGACTCCCCTGACCGCCGATGTGCCGCGCTCGAAGGTGATCCTGGGTGCCGGAAGGGCCAGCGCGTCGGCCACGGCGGCCCCGACGGCGATCAGGTCGGCCGTCTCCGGGACGGCTATTCGCACGCGGACGTCCCCTGGTTCAATGCCGGTCACAGCGATCAGCTCGGCGCCGAACGGTGCGAGCACGGCACCGATCCGCGCCGTGTCGGGTCGTTCGATCCGGCGCCACGTCCCGCGTAACCTCAGTACCAGTTCTTCATGCACAGAGCCATCATGCCCACCCTCCGACCGCGTCACTGCCGGTTCCGGCCACCCCGTTCGGGGCCGCTGCGAAGCCCCGCGACCACGGCCGCGGCGTCCACTGGGACATGCTCGGATTCCGCATCGACGTCCGCCCCGTCGACGCCGTCGAGCGCTGCCGTCGGCGCTGTTCCGCGCACGCGTGCAACGGGCGTTGTCAGTGGCGGCGGATAGCGTGCGCGGACGATCGAGGTCGCGACGCGAGGGGAGACGGCGGATGGAGTTCCAGATCGAGCGGGGTGCCTTGTCGGAGGCGGTGGCGTGGGCGGCCAGATCCCTGCCCTCCCGTTCACCCGTGCCGGTGCTGGGCGGCCTGTTGGTGCAGGCCCGGGACGAGCGGCTGCGTGTGTCCGGGTTCGACTACGAGGCGTCCGCGTCCATCGAGGTCCCGGCGCAGATCTCGGCGGCCGGTGAGGTGCTCGTGCCGGGCCGCCGGCTGCTGGACATCTGCAAGGTGCTGCCGGACACGGCGGTGGCGTGCGCTCTGGAAGGCACCCGGTTCACCGTGGAAGGGGGCGGTACGCGTTTCGGCCTGTCCACGCTGCCCTTGGCGGAGTACCCGGCGCTTCCCGGGATTCCCCCGCTGCTCGGCACGGTGGAGGCGGCGGAGTTCGCGGCGGCCGTGGCTCAGGTCGTGGTCGCCGCGGGCCGGGACGACTCGCTTCCGGTCCTCACCGGGATCCAGCTCCGGCTGGACGGCGCGTCGATGACACTGGCCGCGTCGGACCGGTACCGGTATGCCGTCCGCACGGTGCCGTGGACGCCGAAGACGGCCGCGGGCGAGGCGGTGGAGTTGGTGGTCCCCGGTCGCCGGCTGACCGAGATCTCCCGTTCGATGGCGAAGGGCGGGGAGATCCGCATCGGGCTGAGTGGATCAGGTGGTTCGGGGGGCGGGCTGGTGTCCTTCGAAGGAGCCGGGACGCGGACGACGCTGAGGCTGCTGGAGGGCCGGCTGCCGCGCTACGAGAAGCTGTTCGCCCTGGACGATCCGGCGGTCGCCGTCACCCGGCGGGAGGAGCTGGCCGACGCGGTCCGCCGGGTCGCGGTCGTGGCGGAGCCGAACAGCCCCATCCGGCTCGACTTCTCCGCCGGGGGGACCGTCCTGCTGCAGGCGGGGTACGAGGACGACGTCGCTTCCCAGCAGATCGCGGCGACGTTGACCGGCGCCCAGGACCTGGCCGTCGCCTTCCAGCCCGCGTACTTGCTGGAAGCCCTCACCTCGTTCGACTCCCCCCAGGTGCGGCTCGAGCTTCTGGGCCCGGGTCAGCGGGTCCTGCTGAGCGGCCTGGCGGACGACACACCCCGCGCGGACCACCGCCACCTGCTGATGTCGGTACGGCAGTTGAGCTGAGCAGCCGGAGGGCTCGGCAAACCCGTGCGGCGGGCGCCCCGTCCGGACACACCGGAACCGGGGGCGCTCGCCGCGCATGGGTGTCTCGCCTAGCGATACATGACGGTCGCCGCCTTCCGGATGCTCTGTGAGGGGACCGTGACGCGGAGGGTGTGCGTGTCGGCGTCCCAGTGCCAGCCAGACGGGGCGCGGGCCGTGCCGTTGAGGGCTACGCGGGTCGGGGCGTGTTCCACGCCGCGGAAGGACACCGTCCACTCGCGCCGGTCCACCTGGCCGTTGAAGGAGCCGCCGGCGGGGGCGATCTTCAGCAGGTGGGAGCCGTTGTGCTCGGTGTACCGCAACTGGGTGGTCGCCGCCCGCCGCGACACGGGGCCGACGCCGTCGTCCTCGTAGAGGGAGAAGGAGCCGGAAGCCCCCGCGGCGACGGTGACGCCGACCTTGTCGAGCGGGTGCTGCGCGTCGCCGGGCACGTTCTCGGAGCGTGTGGTGACGATGCCGCCCGCGCGGACGAAGACCGGCATGGTGGCAAGGGTCGTGGTGACGTCGTACGTGGCGCCGCCGGCGGGCGCGGTGTAGGTGCGTCCGGTGAAGTGGTCCGTCCACCGTCCCGGCGGGAACCAGACCGGTGTCGTGGTGCTGGTGCCGGGCGTGGTGACCGGCGCGACCAGCATGTCCGGCCCGTACAGGTACTCGGTGCCCGCCTTGCTGTAGGCGGCCTCCTCCTCCGGGTACTGCAGGTACAGCGGCCGGACGATCGGGACCCCGGTGACGGCGGCCTCACGGGCGAGGGTGTAGGTGTAGGGCACCAGCGCCTCACGCAGCCTGAGGAACTGCTCGGCGGACTTCCTCGCCTCCGGGCCGTACTGCCAGGGGAGCCGGTCGCTGTGGTTGCTGTGCAGCCGGTCGATCGGCTGGAACGTCCCGAACTGCACCCAGCGTGCGTACAGGTCGTCGGGCAGCTTGGTGGTGCGGTGGGTCTGGCCGCCCGAGGTGTACGTCTCCGCTCCGGGGATGCCGTAGCCGTCGTTGTGGCCGCCGATGTCGTGGCTGACGGCGGCCATGCCGGTGGCGGCGGACTCCCCCGGCGTGTAGCCGACCTCGGCGCGCAGGGTGCCCCAGTCGGACGTCGTGTCACCCGAGAAGTGGAGCGTGGTCCGTTTGTCGGCCCAGGGCCCGGTGGGCAGGCCCACTCCCCCGCTGTAGCCGCCGGCCTGGAGGGAGCCGTAGGCGCGGGAGAGGACGAAGCCCCGCTCGCTGGTCTCGGCGGTGAGATCGGCGTACCGCTGGTTGATCCACGCGTCCGGGGTGACACCGGCCTGCGAGGACCGTGAGGTGTCGCAGCACCAGTCCAGCCACCAGAAGTCGTTGCCGGCCCGGTCCATCGGCCGGTGCAGGTCCAGGTAGGCCTGGACCTGGTCGGGATCGCCGAAGTCGAAGGTGTAGCAGTCCGCGCCGGCGGCGGGCGCGCATCCGCCCTTGCGCAGCTTGCCGTTGGCCGTGGCCTGCGCCCGGGGGAACCGCGGATCGGTTCCGAGGATGCTCGGGTGCACGTTCAGGGTGTTGTGCAGTCCCTGGTCCGCGGACCAGTCGAAGAACGCCTTGGGATCGGGGAACTTGACCGGATCGAAGTTCCAACCGCTCCAGGTGTTGGGGGATTTGAAGTCGGTGTCGGTGACAAGCACGTCGAGCGGGACGCCGGCGGCGCGGAACGCGGGCAGGATCGTGTCCTCGTAGTCGCTCGCCGTGCGGTCGATGTACTCGGAGTACCACACGCCGTAGGCCCAGCGGGGCAGCAGCTGCGGTGGGCCGGTCAGTGTGGCGAGATCGGACAGACCCCGCTGGTAGTCGTGGCCGAAGCCGAAGAGGTAGCCGTCCTGGTAGGGCCGGCCGTGGTGGGCGGGGCGGGGGGACGCCTTCCTGGTGCCGGGGTCGTAGACCGCCGAAGGTGTGTCGTCGAGCAGGTACCAGCCGTCACGGTGGAGCAGTCCGGGGGTGGTCCAGGGGGTGGGGTCGTTGTCGCCGTCGAGTCCGTCGAGGCTACGGCGGTAACCGCCCAGCGCGAGGTGCGGCGCGGGGGCCGCGTCCTGGCGGGGGGCCAGCGCGAGGGTGTCCACGTTGACGTGGCAACTGGTGGTGTCGGGGCATCCGAGGGTGATCTCGTCGGTGCCGGCCTTCAGGCTGACCGGGAGGGACGCCGACGCCCAGGTGTCCCAGTCGTCCGTCGGCGGCAGGGACAGCGTGGTGTCGGTGCCGCCCTCGGTGCTGACCCGCACGCTGCGCGTCTGGTGCAGGCCGTCGCCGCCCGTGCCGTTGGCGTAGCGCAGGTGCAGCAGGTACGTGCCGTCCTCGGGTACGTCCGCGATCCGGTCGGTCACGCCGGATCCCTGGTTGAGCTCGCCGGTGAAACCGTAGCCCGCGTGGCCCTTGTGGTCGGTGGCGACGACCGCGGAACCCGACAGGATCGCGTCCTCGGCCTCGCAGCTCGTACCGAACCGGCAGCCCGGCACGGCGCTGTCGGCTCTGCTGGGGTAGGCCGCTCCGGGTGCGAGGAGGGCGACGCTGTCGACGTTGACGTTCCCGGAGTCCGCGGCGGTGCGGTGCAGGGTGACCGTGTGGTCGCCGGCGCCGAGGGACAGCGGGAACCGGGTCACCCCCCAGGTGTTCCAGTCGGCCGTCTCGGGGAGGCTGAACGTCCGGTCGGCGCCGCCGTCCACGCTGAGGCTGAGGGTCCGCCTCTCGTGGCGGCCGTCACCGCCCACGGAGTTGGCGTAGCGCACGGCGAAGTCGTACGTGCCGGCCGTCCTGGCCCGGACGTCCGTGGAGAGGGAGTTGCCGTCGACCTCGAACCCGGCCAGGAAGCCCTTGCCGGTGAACCCGCCGTGGTCCGTGGCGAGTCCCGGACCGTCGTACCTCTGGTCCTCCGCCTCGCACAGGACGCCGGGGGCACACTCCGGGTGCTGCCAGGGAGCGGCCAGCACCGGCTGCTGTCCCGCCCGGAGCCGCACGGTCAGGTTGTCCGCGGTGAACGGGCCGGAGCCGAGCCGGTAGCGCAGGGTCATCGCGCTGGTGGTGACGGTCAGGACGCCGTCGTGGACCGACGAGGTGTAGCGGGGTGGGGGGAAGGCGCCCCGGCCGATCGCGTTGAAGGTGGGCCGGTCCTCGAAGCGGCCGTCCCCGGCGTACTCGGTGCGGATCAGGGTCGGTGAGAGGATCTCGAACCGGGCGTCCGACACGGACACCGTCGCGGTGCGGACCGGCGGACCCGGGGTGTCGGCGGCCGCGGCACCGGGGACCGCCAGACCGAGCCCGAACGACAGACAGACCGCGAGACGGCCGATCACAGGCGTGCGCCGCCTGCGTGAAGATCTCGATGACGGTGGTCGCACAGCACGCTCCATCCAGCACAGCTCCCTTCGGGACGGGGCACTCCGGCGAACGCGCGACCGGGGTGCGCGCCGACGCCCGTACCGGCGCTCGAACAGGCCCGTCGGGCACGGCGATTACAACGTTGTCATCGCGGTTCCCAGGCATGACACCACGCCGCTTTTCCAACTGTCCACACGCGTACCGGACATCGTTGTCAGCGCTCTTGCGGCGACCGCGGCCGAGGTGCGGCAGCGGCGTGCCATGAGCGTCCCGTCCCGGACGGAGCGCTCACCGGCTCCCCGATCGACGGCATACGTGTGCACCCGTCGTGTGTCGCGGCCGTCGACACCGCTCCTGCGCTGCCGCCGGCCGACGAGCTCGTCCGGGCGTTCACGGCCCTGTGGAACGTCGGCGGCGCCGGTATCACGCTCGCGGAGCCGGACCGTGTCGAGCCGCACAATCGCGCCTTGCGGGAGGCGGCACGAGCGATCGACTCGTGGGCGTACGCGGAAGCGGTGAAGGAAACCCAGAAGTTGTCGCGGCGGATCGTCGAAGGCTTCCTCGCCGGCTTCGACCTCCTCGTCACACCGACGATGGCCTGCCTCCCGCCGCTCGTCGGTGCCTGGCGGGCAGGGACCGACGACGATCCCCTGAGGGCGCTGCGGAACAGTTACCCGATGGGGGTGTTCACGTCGGTGTTCAACGTGACGAGGCCACCGGCCTGCCCGTCGGCATCCAGATCGTCGCCGCGCCACGGCGGGAGGACCTGCTGCTCCAGGTGTCCCGCATGCTGGAACCGGAGCATCCCTGGACCGATCGCCGCCCCCGCGTCAGCTAGTTCCTGAACCCCGGAGGACGTCGCGGGCCTTCTGGGGCATGCTGGGAATCCGGGCGGTGGACCGGGAGGTACGGGGATGTGGTGCCGGACTGCGGGATGGATGGTCGCCGGGGTGGCCGTCCTGGCCGCCTGCGGCACGCCGTCCGGCGGTGGAGCAGCCGGAGGCTCGTCGGGGAGCCGCCCGGCGGAGCCGACCGGTAGTGCACCGATGGGCAGCGCGCCGACGGTCAGTTCCGCTCCCTCCGCCCCGGCCCCGCCCACATCCCCGGCCCCGCCCGCCACCGCGTCCTCGGCTCCGGCCACCGGCTGTGTCGCGCGACGGACGGAGGTCGCCGTCGCGCCGGGCGATCCGCCCCGGCGGCGGTTGTGCGTGCGGCCCGGGACCGTGGTGTCGCTGGTGCTCCGGCCCCGCGCGGACGACAAGCGGTGGACGGCCGTGCGGAGTTCCGCGCCGGTCTTCGTCCTGGTGTCCGGGTGGCGCGTGGACGCCGACGGCACCGCGCACGCCTCGCTGAGGGCCGCCGGGACCCGGGGCGGGGACGCCAGGGTCACCGCACTGGCCAAGGCGCCGGACGTGGCGGGCGTAGCGCGGGTCGCGTTCACCCTCGACATGACGGTGTCTCCGTACGCGCGGGAGGGGTGACCCCCGGGCCCCGGAAGACCCGGGGTGCAGGGTCACCCCTCCCTTCACCACGCGGTGGGCGTCAGACGCAGTCGCGCACCTTGATGGCGTGGATGCCGCGGCCGTGGGTGGCCGCGTACAGGGTGCTGCCGTCGGGGCTCAGCTTCAGCTGGAGCACCGCGACGGCCGGGAGGCTGCCGACCCGCTGCCACGTGGTGCGGCCGGGCGCGCGGTAGACGACGCCCAGGTCGGTGGCGACGGCGAGGCCGCCGTTCGGCAGGACGATCGCGGAGTCGGCCGGCACGTCGGGAAGGTTCGCCGAGACGTCCTTCCAGGTGGTGCCGCCGTCGGTGGACTCGAAGACGTGGCCGACGCCGGCGCCGGGGCCCTCGGTCCAGTGCCGGGAGAAGCCGTTGACCGCGAGGAAGACGTGGTCGGCGTTCTTCGGGTCGACGGCGAAGCCGCTGAGGTAGCGGTTGGGCACCGTCCCGTCCACGGGCAGGGAGATGTCGTGCCAGCCGGTGCCGTCGGTGTTGCCGACGGAGATGCCGCGGGCGAAACCCTGGTTGTTGCAGGGGCCGCACCAGGCCGCGTACACCTTGCCGCCCGAGGCCGCGACGGCGGTCGCCGTACGGCCGGCGCCGAGGTCGTACACGCTCTTCCACTCGTCACCGCTGCGGATGGCGTAGCCGTGGGTCTGCACCCAGATGTGCCGGCCGCCGGCGATCCACGTCGAGCTGCTCTTCATGTCGGCCGCGAGCGGGGCGATGAAGCGGGCCTCTCCGGTCGCGTTGTCGGCCGGGGCGACGTTGTACGAGGTGGCCTTGGCCGGGTCGGTGGTCCAGCTGCCGTCGTTGACCGCGCAGTTCTGGGTCACCTGGACGGCGAGGTAGACGTACTCCTCGGCGATGTCGCAGCCGTTGGCCGGGTCGGTCAGTGTGTCGCCGCCGTCGCCGCCGAAGTTCGAGCCCATGACCTTGTCGTCGCTGCGCAGGACGGACTGGCCGTTGTCCTGGAGGCCGCCGGTGACCGAGACGCCGCCGTGGTCGGGGTCCTTGCCGATGCCGACCGAGTAGTACTGGAGGGTGTCGATGGTGCCGTCGTTGAGGGAGGTCCAGTCGGTGGCGTGGCCGGAGGCGTCCTGGGTGCCGTGGACCGGGCGCTTGTAGGCCCCGCCGTCGTTGCCGACGTACAGGAAGCTCTTGCCGTGGTAGCGGCCGATCGCGGCGCCGTGCTGGTCGGAGTGGGTGGTCTGGTGGCAGTCGCCGGTCTGCTTGGCCGGGTCGATGCTCCAGCACGGGAAGGTGAAGTTCCAGTACGGGCCGACGGTCGACCAGGTGCTGCCGCCGTCCTTGGACTCGTAGACCTCTTCCAGACCGGCGTACACGTGCTGGGGGTCGCTCGGGTCGACGGTGCGGAACTGGTTGTACCAGGCCTGCACGCCCGGCATGTACCCGGCGGTGGTCAGGGCGGAGCCGGAGGCCGCCAGCCCCTTGTAGTCGGCGATCTTCGTCCAGGGGCCGGTCGGGGAGCCGGACTTGGAGACGAAGATGCCCTCCAGGCCGCTGTCCGGGTTGGTGTTCAGCTGCTCCGGTGACTGGTCGACGGCGTAGTAGCGCGAGCCGTCGGCGGAACGGGCGAAGGTGACGTTGCCGACGCCGTCCGCGTCGGTCGGCAGGTCACCGAGACCGCCGGTGATGCGGGTCCAGGCGCCGTTGGCCCTGGTGTAGAAGCCGTTGTAGTCGTCACCGCTGCGCCAGCCGACCGCGAGCACGACCTTGCTCGGGTCCTTGGGGTCGATCGCGATGTCGTTGGCGATGTTCTTGTACGGGGCGTCGGGGTCGTCGTCCTCGGGGCCGCCCGGAAGATACTGGGGGTTGGGCGCGAACTCCAGCTTCCAGGCGCCCGCCAGCGTCTTCGTGGAGTGGCTCCACACGCCGGCGCTGGTGGCCGCCCACACCTTCCCGCCGCCGAAGCGCAGCTCGTGGATGGTGGTGGACTCCAGTTCGTCGCCGCCGACCCGGCTGCGGGAGGAGAAGGTGCCGTGGTGCGGGTCGGTCAGGACGTAGACGCCGCTGCCGAGGTAGGCGTCGGCGTTGGTGGTCGCCTCGCCGGTGCCCAGCCACAGCCGCCCGGCGCCGTCGAGCGCGAGCGCGCCGGTGGACTGGGACGGCAGCTTGTCGCTGATCGGCTTCCAGTGCCCGCCGCCGCGTTCGGACCGCCAGACGCCGCCGCCCGCGCTGCCCGCGTACACGTACCCGTCGTCGTCGGCGGCCATGGCGGCCATCCGGCCGGTCACGTTGCCGGAGCCGCCGCTGGAGTTGGAGTCGACGTCCCGGTAGCGGGAGTCGTCGGAGTCGTACGGCAGGTCGGTGATGTGGCGCCAACTGCCGCCCGTGCCGGGCAGGTTGGTCATGCCGGTCCAGGCGGCGCCGTACGCGCCGGGGGCGACGGTGCCGGGCGAGGTGCGGGCCTCCGCGTACTGGTCCGCGCCCTCGGCTATCTCGTCCGCCTCGTTGCCGTCCTCGTCGTCGGCCTTCGCCTCGGGGGCGAGGGCCTTTGCGGATGCGTGGCGTCCGGCGGCGAGTTGGGCGAGGACGCGGGCCCCGAAGGGGCTCTTGCTCTTGCCGGGCGCGGCGCCCGCGGGTGTGGCGACGAGTGCGGCGGATGCGGTCATGGCGCAGATTGTGAGCCATCGTCTCTTACGGGTCGGTGCTGACACCAGGTCCTCCGGAACGGGTGGTTGTACAGCCGTCGGGGAGAACCCGATCACCGGTGAGGAGAGGTGTCCGGCACTTGAGAAGCCTTTGACCAGAACCTGCCACAAGACCACCGAAGGGCAGGGGAACGGGTCGCACGGACCCCCCCGCGGTCCGATCGGCCAGGAGGCGGGTCGTGGTTCGGCGGGCGTGGTTCAGCGGGCGTCGATCCGCTCCCGTCGGCGCCGGCGGAGAGCGGGCCGGCCGGCCGCGGCGGTGCCGCCGCGGGCGGCGGCGCGAGCGGGGCCGTCGGGGACGGTGAACGTGAAGGCGGCCGTCGCCGCCGCGATCGCGGCGAGGGCGAGATACGCGTGCTGGTAGGCGGTGACGGGTGGTGCGGCGCCGGCGCCCGGCGGGGTGCCGAGGACGAGGGCCGTGGTCACCGCGGCCGGCGCGAGGGCGCCGCCGGTCTGGCGTACGACGGTGTTCAGCATCGTGGCCTGCGCGAGGTCGGACCGGTCGACGGTGGCCAGGGAGGCGACCGTGGTGGGAATGAAGAAGCAGCCGATCGCGGCCCCGAACAGGAACATGTAGCCGCGGAAGGTCCACAGGCCGGTGTCCGTGTCGCAGGTGGCGAGGAGGACCAGCACCGCGCTGACACCGGCCATGCCGCAGCCGACGATGAGGCGCGGACCGACCCTGGCGTACAGAACGCCGACGATCTGCACGGTCAGCAGGACGCCGAACGCCTCGGGGAAGGTGGTCAGTCCCGATTCCAGGGCCGTGCGGCCCTGGGCCTGCTGGAGGAAGAGAGGGCTCAGGTACAGGGCGCCCATGATGGGGACGAGGCCGACCAGATTGATCAGGTTGGTGTCCCGGAAGAGCCGGTCGGTGAACAGCCCGAGCCGGAGCAGGGGGTGCGCGGTGCGCAGTTCGACGGCGACGGCGGTGGCCAGCAGCACCGCGCCGAGGACGAGGGAGACGAGGACGGTCGGGGAGGTCCAGCCGCGGTTGGGCCCCTCGCTGACGCCGAACATGGCGGTGCCCAGCGCCCCCGCGCTCAGCAGCAGGCCGGGCAGGTCGAAGCGGCCGGGCCGGCTGCCGCGGTCGCCGGCCAGGAACAGCGTGCCGAACACCACGGCAGGCAGGCCGACCGGCAGATTGACGTAGAAGACCCACCGCCAGGACAGGTGGTCCACCAGCAGCCCGCCCAGCACGGGGGCCGCGGCCGGGGCGATCTGCTGCGGAATGATCATGTAGCGGGAAATGCGCACCTGCTCGGCGGAGGTGAAGGTCCCGAACAGCAGCGCGGTGGAGGCCGGGAAGAGGACTCCGGCCGACACCCCTTGCACGGCACGGTAGGCGACGAGCTGGCCGAGTCCGGCCGCCGCCCCGCACAGCAGCGACGAGCCGAGGAATCCGGCCAGGGCGGTCAGCAGGACGCGTTTGGCACCGAACCGTTCGACCAGCCAGGCGGAGGCCGGTATGGCCATGGCCAGGCAGACCGGGTAGACGACGACCACCCCGTCCAGCGCGGCGGTGGTGAGCCGGAACTGACGGGCGATCGAGGGCAGTGCCACCGTCGTGATCGCCCCGTCGACGATCGCGATGAACGTCACGCTGACGCAGACGACGGGGACGACCAGGCGCTGGCTGATGCGGGTGGGCAGTGCGGACAGCACGGAGTGACGTCGGCGCATATGCTGAGCATACGCACTATGTGCTTACTCAGCATATGGCTTTCGTGCAGCGGGACAGGAGAGACTGGGCACATGGCAGTGCAGGGCAGCAGCGACATCCTGATCGACGAGCTGTACGAGACGACACACCGGCTACGGCAGTTCGTGGAGGCCCGGCTGAGAGAGAAGGGGGCCTCCGTGGCCCGGCTGCGTGCCATGCGCATGCTGGCCCAGGCCCGGAAGCCGCTGCGGATGCGGGACCTGAGCGAGATGGCGGGCATCGCGGCCCGTACGGCCACCACGATCGTGGACAGCCTGGAGCGCGACGGGCTCGTGGAGCGGGTGCGCCACCCGCACGACCGGCGCGCCTTCCTGGTGCGGCTCACCGACGAGGGGCTGCGCTGCCATCGCGAGGCGGAGGAGATCGACCGCCTCGCCCTCGCCGAGGCGACCGCCGCGCTGGACGCGGACGACCGGGAACGGTTGCGGGTTCTGCTCGCGCGGATCCGCGACCACACGGTGTGACGGGGCGTTTCTGACCGGGTGTGTGTGCGGAGCGCGTGCCCGTTCGCCTGCGTCCGTGCGCGCCCGGGTGGAGTGGTGGCTCGCCGGGCGGTCCTGTTGCCGTGCGGGAGGGCGGCGTACGGGTGGACGGTTGCGGGCGCCGGACGTTGTGGCCGCGACGGACGTTGCGGTCGGCGCCGGAGGCCATGACCGGCCACGTGGCCGCCCGCCTGCCCCATACCTACGGCATACCTACGGCGGCAGTAGGCGACGCCGGCAACGCGGGCCGCGGCGCCGTACCGTCCGGGCGGCTATCCGCCGTGGTGCGGACCGGGCCGGTCGGTGTCGTTCGGGGTGGTGCCGGGCTTGGTGTGCAGGACTTCGCGGGCCTGCTCGGCGGCGCGGGTGATGCTTTCGCTGATGAAGTCGAGAAAGCGGGCGATGTTCTCCAGGCGGGTGGCGGCCGGGGTGTGGGGCCCGAGGACGGCGACGCCTCGGCGCGCGGTTTCGACGAGCTGGTCGTTGGCCCGGGCGCTGGCGATGGTCGCCTGGTAGAAGAGTTCGTCGTCGACGACGTAGCGGTCACGGCGGCGTTCGTCGCGCTCCCGGCGGACGAGGCTCTGTCCTTCCAGGAAGGTGATCGCCTTGGAGATGGACGCCGGGCTGACCTGGAGGCGCTGGGCGAGTTCGGACGCGGTGAGGCTGCCCGCGTCGGTGGTGAACAGACAGGTCAGCACCCTGGCCGTCATCTTGGGCAGCCCCGAGGCCATGAGGACGGTGGTGAGCGCCTCCTCGTACTCGGCGACGGCCCGGGCGTCGCGCCCGTGTGGCTGGGCGACCGCCTGCGGGCCCCGGGGGGAGGCGGCCCTGCGTCGGCGTGCGCGGTGTTCCGTCGCGCGATGGGCCAGTTCGGCACGGTAGGCGGTGGGACCGCCGTTGCGCATCACCTCACGGGTGATCGTGGAGGTCGGCCGGCCGAGGCGCCGGGCGATCTCGGCGTAGGCGAGGCCGTCGGCGAGCCCCAGCGCGATCTGCTGGCGTTCCTGCTGGGTGAGCCTGCCTCCCGGCACCGTGACCTCCTCGGGGATCCTGCACGACGGCTACCGCCCGCCAGCATAGCGTTCACTCCTGCTCCATTGCAATGATCCGTGAGGGCGTTCATTGCGTTAGCTGCACACCATTGCAACACTTTAGCGGCTTTGACCTGCGAGTTTGTCGTTACTATGCAACAAGTACGTTGTCGAGATAAGGAAAGCAACGTAGCGTTTCCTTCATCGGAAACAACGAACGAACTCGGGAGAGCACGATGCAGAAGTTCGACACCCCCGCCCCGATCTCCGCCGTCATCGACATCCCCGCCGGGCGCGTGCAACTCATCGCCTCGGACCGCGCCGACACCACCGTCGACGTCCGGCCCGCCGACCCCTCGAAGGGCCGTGACACCAAGGCCGCCGAGCAGACCACCGTCACCTGCACCGGGGGTGTCCTGAGGATCACGGCTCCGGCCGCCGGCAACCAGCTCTTCGGCCCCTCCGGATCCCTGGAGGTCACCGTCCAGTTGCCCGCCGGATCCGCCATCGAAGGCAAGGCCGCGGGCGCGGAGTTCCGGGGAGTGGGACGTCTCGGGGACATCGCCTTCGACGGCGCCTATCGCCAGATCAAGGTCGACGAGGCCGCGAGCGTCCGCCTCACCGCGGTCGACGGCGACGTGGAGGTCGGCCGGCTGAACGGTTCGGCGGACATCAGCACTGCGAGGGGCGCCATCCGGATCACCGAGGCCGTACGCGGAACGGTCGTGCTCCGCACCCAGTCCGGCGACATCTCGGTCACCACCGCCGACGGGGTCTCGGCCACCCTGGACGCCGAGACCGGCCGCGGCCGCGTCAGCAACGCTCTCAGGAACGACGGCACCGCCGCACTCGAGATCCGCGCCACCACCGCTCAGGGTGACGTCTCCGCCCGCAGTCTCTGAACGAGCGGTACCTGGACCGTCCGGGAGGGCTTCGACGGCCGCTCCCGGGCCCTGGCCGTGCCGGACCAGAAGGCGGCCGTTGGGTCCGACTGCTGTCCGGGGCTGCGGGACCTACGCTCGCGTGAACCCGTGGCTCCGCTCCACCTTCGCCACGTGCAGCGTGTACCTCTCGTACCACTGGGCTCGCCCACGCTTCTGCGCCACCTGGTGCTCGGCGTTGCTCCGCCACTGCGCGAGGGCGTCGGCGTCGCGGAAGTACCCCACAGTGATGCCCAGACCGCCGGGAGTCTGCGCGTGGTCCATCCCCAGGAACCCCGGGACGTCCTTCACCAGGTCTTCCATCCGCGCATTGGTCTCGCTGTAGCCGCTCTGGTCCTGGGTGCGCACCGTGGTGAAGACAGCCACGTAGTAGGGGGGTTCGTAGGGCCCGACGGGCACAACAGGTGCTTCCGGGTGTTCGCTCATGGCGCCACCGTAAGGCCGAATACGCCCGACGCTCCAGCGCCTTTCCCGAACGGGATGGATAGGGACGGCAGACCCCGGCGCGGGTGGGCGGTCAGCCGTCGGGGTCGACTTCGGGGTGCGTGAACCGCACGGGCTTGCCCAGTGACCGGGCGTAGGCGATCTCGGCTCGGGTGCTGTCTCCGATGTAGTCGCCGACTACGAGCACCTCGTCAGCGAGCCGGATCTTCGCCCGGTGCAGATCGTCGAGTCGAACCTTCAGCGCCTCGGCCTCGACAGGATCGGACCAGAGTGAGTGCGGCGACTTCATGTCGCAACCCGGCTTGACGACGATCCTTCCGGCTGCGGTCTCCCGCAGATCGGCCTCGGTCATCTCGGTCATGAAGCGGGTGGAGCCGCAGATCACGACGATCCGCGGGAGGCTCAACTGCTCCTTCGCGTCGGCGAGTTTCTCCTCGGGGGTGAGCGGTTGCGGGTATGACACTGGTTCCTCCTGGTGGTGCGGTCCAAGGGATGTCCGCGGAGACGAGAACGAGGATGTCCAAGGTCGTTGTGTGGCGGACGGCTTCACCTCCGAGGCCACATGGCTCCGCCACGCCCGTGCCCAGCTGCGCCGCGCGAAGCGTCAACAGGCCGTTCCCGTGCACCTTTTACCGGACAAACCGTCCCTACGCTCACTGATCGCCTACGATCACGGCTTGGGCGAGTTCAGGGCTGGTGACACGTCATTCGATTCCGAGGGGGCCGACGCCCAGGTCCTCACGCATGAGGCGACGCATCTCCGCCATGGCCTTGCGTCGCCGCTCTATCAGGGGCGCGTCGTCGGCGGAGCCGACAGCCACTCCACGGGCGTAGGCGTCGCGGATCGCGCGCAGGCGGTGGAACGCCTCGTTCCCCGCCTGCACGACCTGCGGGGGCCCCACGAGCCAGAGGCGTTCGCTCGCCGTGTAGATGCCGGTGCCGCGCACGGCTTCCCGCACGGCCGCGTCGCGTGCCGACTCGGACATGTGGTCGCCCAGGGCGACGGCCCGTATCTCCTCACCCGCGGCTTTGAGGGCGGAAACATACTCCGTGTAGACCTCGCGCCGTACCTCCAGAGCATGCCTGGCTTCCTCCCGCCGCCACCGGTTCCGGTCGGCGATCAGAGTGGCTGCGATGCCGATGACGGCACCGGTCAGTGTGGAGAGCAGGGGCATCCAGTCCATGTGTCGCAGCTTGTCGGAACCGGTGCGCCGGCACCAGGGGCTTTCGCTGCGCATGGCTGTGCCCAGCACTGCCGCAACCCTCCCTAGGTCAGGACCAGCCAGCGACGGCCGTCGATGAGCTCTCGGGCCGCGTCGAGGTGCCCGGCGTGGCACGCGGTCTCGGTGATGACGTGCAGCAGGACGTCGCGCAGGGTGTGCAGGTGCGGTTCACCGAACAGGTCGTGGGGCCACCAGGCCAACGCCGCGTCCGCGGGGGTGACGGTGATGACCCCATCGGCGAGTTCTGTCTCCTGTCGGTACTGGTCGAGCACGTCGGTGGCCGACAGTTCGGGGGCGACCTTCCACGCTTCGTCGCCGTTCGTCAGACCACGGATGACGTCCTCGTCACCGGCCACGACCGCGCGGAACCAGAACCGCTCCACGTCCAGCGCGAGGTGCTGCACCAGTCCCAGGCAGTGCCATCCGGAGGGCAGCACGGGCCGCCGTAGATCCTTCGCCTCCAGGCCGTCGAGGATGCCGAGAACGTGGCGCCGCTGTGCGTCCAGGACCCGGAGAAGTGCCCTGACCTCGCTGCCCGTGGTTGATTCGCTCAGATTTTCGGTCACGGCCACAGGATCTCGTAAACCCCGCAGCGGTGCGGGGAGTTCCTCGACGAAAAGCCCTGCGGGCGTGCGGAACCTTGGGGTGGGGCCTTTCGAGGTTCCGCACGCTGGTGACCTGGGTGGTGTAGGTGATGGTGCCGTCGCCGTTCTCCTTGACCGACAGGCGGGCGTTCTGCGCCCGGTGTCGCGCGGGGCTGTCCGTCCGCTGTCTGCGGCCTGTCGACGGCTTGTCTGCGGCTTGTAGGCGGCGTCTGACACGTTTGCCGAGATCCTGCCGGGTGCCCATCCGGCAGCCCCGCGACAGGCAAGGAATCAGCATGAACAACGGCGTCACGAACATCGGTGCCGGACTCGGCGGCCTCACGCTCGCCCGCGTCCTGCACGTCCATGGAATCCCGGCGACGGTGTACGAGGCGGAGGCCTCCCCGAGGGCGCGGACACAGGGCGGGATGCTCGACATCCACCACGACAACGGCCGGCCGGCCCTTGAGGCGGCGGGCCTGATGGACGCGTTCCGCGGCCTGGTCCTCGAAGGCCGCGAGGCGACACGGTTCCTCGGACCGGACGGGACCGTTCTGGTCGACGTGCCCGACGACGGTACGGGCGAACGCCCCGAGGTGCAGCGCGGGGAACTGCGGCAGCTCCTGCTCGACTCCCTCCCCGCCGGCACCGTCCGGTGGGGTCAGAAGGCCGCCGGCACCCGTGCCCTGGGTGACGGCCGTCACGAGGTGACCTTCGCCGACGGCACCGCCCTCGTCACGAGCCTGCTGGTCGGGGCGGACGGCGCGTGGTCACGGGTCCGGCCGTTGCTGTCCACCGCCGTACCGGAGTACACCGGCAGGTCGTTCGTCGAGACCTACCTGTTCGACGCCGACACCCGGCACCCGGCCGCCGCCGAAGCGGTCGGCGGCGGGTCGCTGTTCTCGCTCGCGCCGGGCAAGGGCATCCAGGCGCACCGGGAGCGAGGCGGAACCCTCCACACCTACGTGGCGCTCTCCAGGCCCCTGGAGTGGTTCGCCGACATCGACTTCACCGATGCCGCCGAGGCGACCGCGCGGATCGCCGCGGAGTTCGACGGCTGGGCGCCGGAGCTCACCGCACTGATCACCGACGGTGAGACCCCACCGGTCCTGCGGCCCCTCCACGCGCTGCCGAACGAGCACCGGTGGGATCGGGTGCCGGGGGCGACCCTGCTCGGCGACGCAGCCCACCTCACGGCCCCGAACGGCGAAGGCGCCAACCTGGCCATGTACGACGGCGCCGAACTCGGCCTCGCCATCGCCGCGCACCCCGACGACACGGAGACCGCGCTGAACGGCTACGAGGAGGCCATGTTCCCGCGCAGTGCCGCGGCCGCCGCCGAGGGCGCTCGGCTCCATGAACTCCTCTTCGGCGACGACGCACCCCACCGCCTGATCTCCCTGTTCCAGCAGGGCCGGTGAGCCGCCCAAGGCCCGCACCGTGGCTCCGCTTCTCGTCCTCACCGTGGAGGCCGGGGCGGAACGGGACTGCCGCGGACGGCCGTTGGAACGTCAGAGGACCGTTATCAACACCGTGACGGTGGATGATCATTGATATGGTCCCGCCATGGCTACGGCAGAGGGAACAGCGAGCGGCCCCGTCACCGCGGCCGACGTCGAACATGCCGTCCGCTTGGCGCTCGCCACTCTGCGGGAGGCTGAGGACCGGGACTGGAGCGTCAAGGCCGGCTCCCTGGAGTGGGATTGCTGGGAGACCGTCGAGCACCTCGCCGACGACCTGTTCTCCTATGCCGTGCAACTCGGCCCGGCGAGCCCGCCGTCGGACACCAATGTCCCGTTCGCATGGAGTCGGAAGAAGCCGGGCGGCCCGGCGAACGCCGTCTTCGCGGACCGTGCGGCCGGTACCGCCGGTCTGCTGCAAGTGCTGGATGCCAGTGGCGCCTTGCTGACCGCGATCGTCCGCACCACGCCGCCCACCGTGCGGGCACACCACGTCTTCGGCGCCGCCGACCCCGAGGGCTTCGCCGCGATGGGCATCGTCGAGACCCTGGTGCACACCCACGACGTCGCCGAGGGCCTGGGCCTGGAGTGGACGCCGCCCGCCGACCTGTGCGACCGGGTGCTGGCCCGGCTCTTCCCCGAGGCCCCGGCCGACACCGACCGGTGGCCGACGCTCCTGTGGGCCACCGGCCGCGCGGAGCTTCCCGGCCGGCCGCGCCTGACCACGTGGCGCTGGTACGGCACACCACGCGGTGAGGCCCGGTAGCGCGGCTGCCGGAGCTGACCGGCGGTCCTGCGCCACCGGTACGTCGACCGGCACGGGTCATGCGATCCAGGCAGCCTGGGTTCAGTGAGCGCCGGACGGGACGTCAGGGCAGGGTCAGGATGCGGGGGCCCTCGTCGGTGACGGCGACGGTGTGCTCGATGTGGGCGGCCCTGCTGCCGTCGGTGGTGCGCATGGTCCAGCCATCGGTGTCGGTGCGGTAGGTGTTCCGCCCACCGGCCATGAACATCGGTTCGATGGCGAGGACCAGGCCGTGGCGCAGCGGGAAGCCACGGCCGGGGCGGCCGCGGTTGGGGACGTGTGGGTCTTCGTGCATCTGGCGGCCGATGCCGTGGCCGCCGAAGTCGGCGGGCATGCCGCAGCCCGCCTTGCGGGCGACGGTGTCGATGGCGTGGGAGATGTCGCCGATGCGAGCGCCCACCTGGGCGGCGGCGATGCCGGCGTCGAGGGCTTGCTGGGTGGCGTCGATCAGATCGAGGTCGCCGGGGCGTGGTGTTCCGACGGTGAAGCTGATGGCCGCGTCGCCCGTCCAGCCGTCGAGCCGGGCGCCGCAGTCGACGCTCACCAGGTCGCCGTCGCGCAGCCGGTAGCCGGTGGGGATGCCGTGGGACACGGCGTCGTTGACGGACGTGCAGATCACGGCCGGGAAAGCTACCGGGGCGAAGGACGGCCGGTATCCGAGGAACGGGGAGTCGGCTCCGGCCTCGGCCAGCACCGACCGGGCGGCCTCGTCCAGTTCGCGCAGGGACACCCCCACGTCGGCCGCCTCGCGGACCGCGGCCAGAGCGTGGGCCACTACACGCCCGGCTTCCCGCATGGCGTCCAGTGCGGCATCGGTCTTGATCTCCACCATGGGTTCGTCTCCCGGAGCACGTCGTTCCAATACTTATACCGGTATTAGTATCACGGTCGCGGGTGCAGTGACCTCGCCCAGTCGGGCGCACCTGCCATGAGCCGAGCCGTCCCCAGGCCGCTCGCGGTGGGCAGTCTGCTCGGCGGTCGGCAGGCTGCTCGGCGGTCGGCGGAAAATGAGTTGTCTGCCGCGCGCGGTCTCGTACACGATCGTCCGCATGGATCTGTAACGGCTGCCACGTCCCCACAGTCGCCCTGTCGCGCGATCGACCTCGGAGCCTGACGACTCGTCCCCGAGGCGGCAACCGCGCCCTCGTGTGCATCCGCCAGATCCCGGGAGCCACGGCTCGGCCCGTGACAACTCCCGCTGAGCCAGAAATCGACCACATCCATGAACACCTTCCGCAAGGCCCGGTGGGCCGTGCGCCAGTCCGGCCTGCCCGTTGTCGTGCGCCCCTGCCCGGACTGCTCCGGCAGGCGCCACCATCCCTCGGGCAGGTTCCGCGTCAACGCGAGCGGCAAGCTCCTCGACGTCTGGCTGCTCCTGCGCTGCGCCATGTGCGGCCGGACCTCGAAAGTGCCCGTCCACGAACGCGTCCACGTCTCGTCGCTGGAGCCCGCACGCCGGCTGTCGTACGAGACCAACGACCCTTCCGTCATACAGGAGTTGGCGATGAGCGCGTCGCTCGCCGCGCGCAACGGATACCGCCTCGACTGGGCCGGTGCCTGGGCGCTGGAGACCGACTCGTCCGTCTGCGCACTCCGAGAGCCGACACCCCTGAAGGTGCTGATCAGCTTCGAGCTGCCGGCGCCGGTCCGCGTCGAGCGGCTCCTCATGCTCGGGCTCGGGCTCAGCCGTACCGAGGTGCGCCGCGGGGTCGCGGACGGGCGCATCCGCCTGCCGCTGGCCCCGGACGCCAAGGCGTATCAGGACTTCGAGCTCACCGTCGACCGGTCCGGTTCCGCCCTCCTCGCGAAGTGCCGCGAGCTTTGCGAAGACACGCGCGGCGGACTTCAGGACGGCGGGGCGTGCGAGGGAGCCGGCGGGGCGTGCGAGGGAGCCGGCGGGGCGTGCGAGGGAGCCGGCGGGGTGGGGTTCTCGCCGACGGAGGAGGTGCGTTCGGCCGTGGTGATGTAGCCGTACGGCACCCTCAACTCCCCGTCAACACGGCAGGTCTTCCTTGACCTTCACACCGGTGTCACCGTCGATGATGCTGTCATGACTGTCGCATCCTTCGATCCCCGCGCCCTGCTCGCCGAGAGCCGCCTCGGTGTCCTCGCCACCCTCAAGGCGGACGGGCGCCCCCAGCTCTCCCCCGTCATGCCGTACTACGACCGCGAGGCGAACCTCATCCACATCTCCACCAACGAAGGCACGGCCAAGACGGCCAACCTGCGCCGGGATCCCCGTGCCGCACTGGAGGTGACCGGCCCGGACGGCATGACCTGGGCCACCGCCGAGGGCATCGCCCGGCTCACCGGGCCGGGCACCGACCCGCACGGTCCCGAGGTCGAGGCGCTGGTGGAGTACTACCGGCTCGCGGCCGGGGAGCACCCCGACTGGGACGAGTACCGGTCGATCATGGTCGCGGACCGCCGCGTGCTCATCACGATGTCGGTCGACCACGTGTACGGCGCCGACATCCGCTGACCGGACGCCCGCCCTGCCGGGGTTCCCCGGGCATGCGCGCCGGCGGGCGGCGGGCGGTGCCCCGGCACCGGGAGAACGAGGACGCGCGCGGCGAGGCGTGGACGCTGTACTACCTGGGGCAGGCGCTGGAGGAGACC
>NZ_JBEXKG010000108.1:0-27509 GCF_040609555.1 Streptomyces sp. NPDC004658 | reverse complement strand
CTGGGGCGCGGGCCACCCCGGCGAAGCCGCAGTCGCCCGCCGACCCGCGCGGCTACGACGCTCAGGCGCCCGCGACCTCCACGGCGGCCAGGTTCTTCTTCCCGCGCCGCAGCACCAGCCACCGCCCGTGAATGAGATCCCCGGCTGACGGCACCGCGTCCTCGGCGGTGACCTTCACGTTGTTCACGTAGGCCCCGCCCTCCTTCACGGTCCGCCGCGCGGCGGACTTGCTGGCGACCAGACCGACCTCGGCGAACAGGTCGGTCACCGGGGCCAGCTCGGTGACCTGGACGTGCGGCACCTCGGACAGCGCCGCCGCCAGCGTCCGCTCGTCCAGCTCCGCCAGATCGCCCTGCCCGAAGAGGGCGCGGGACGCGGCGATCACCGCGGCCGTCTGGTCGGCGCCGTGCACCAGCGTCGTCAGCTCCTCGGCGAGTGCCCGCTGCGCCGCCCGGGCCTGCGGACGCTCCTGCGTCTGCCGCTCCAGCTCCTCGATCTCCTCACGGGACCGGAAGCTGAAGATCCGCAGGAACTTCGAGACGTCCCGGTCGTCCGCGTTGATCCAGAACTGGTAGAACGCGTACGGCGTGGTCATCTCGGGGTCGAGCCACACCGTGCCGGACTCGGTCTTGCCGAACTTGGTGCCGTCCGCCTTGGTGATCAGCGGGGTGCCCAGGGCGTGCACCACGGCCTCCGGCTCGATCCGGTGGATCAGGTCCGTGCCCGAGGTGAGGTTGCCCCACTGGTCGCTGCCGCCGGTCTGCAGCGTGCAGCCGTGCCGCCGGTACAGCTCCAGGAAGTCCATGCCCTGGAGGATCTGGTAGCTGAACTCGGTGTAGCTGATGCCCGCGTCGGAGTTGAGCCGGCGCGAGACGGCCTCCTTGGCGATCATCTTGTTGACCCGGAAGTGCTTGCCGATGTCCCGCAGGAACTCGATGGCCGACAGGCCCTGGGTCCAGTCCAGGTTGTTGACCATCACCGCGGCGTTCGGCCCGTCGAAGTGGAGCAGCGGCTCGATCTGCGCCCGCAGCCGCTCCACCCAGCCGGCCACGACCTCCGGCGCGTTCAGCGTGCGCTCGGCCGTGGGCTTCGGGTCGCCGATGAGACCCGTGGCACCGCCGACCAGCGCCAGCGGACGGTTTCCCGCCTCCTGGATGCGGCGCATCGTCAGGATCTGCACGAGGTTGCCCAGGTGCAGGCTGGGCGCGGTCGGGTCGAAGCCGCAATAGAACGTGACGGGGCCGTCCGCGAACGCCTTGCGCAGTGCGTCCTCGTCCGTGGAGAGGGCGATGAGCCCCCGCCACTTCAGGTCGTCGACGATGTCCGTCACGGTTCTCGTGTCTCCTTGGTGATCTTCGGACTGTCCGGTGACAGCCGACTACGAGGTTATACGCCCTGGCTGACCGAGCTCATGTTGAAATCGGGGATGCGCAGCGCGGGCATGGCGGCCCGCGTGAACCAGTCGCTCCACTCGCGCGGCAGCGTCTTCTCCGTCCGCCCGGCCTCCGTGGCCCGGCCCAGCAGGCTCACCGGGGACTCGTTGAACCGGAAGTTGTTCACCTGCCCGGTCACCTCGCCGTTCTCCACGAGGTAGACGCCGTCCCGGGTCAGGCCCGTCAGCAGCAGCGTCGCCGGGTCGACCTCGCGGATGTACCACAGGCAGGTCAGCAGCAGTCCGCGCTCGGTGCCCGCGACCATCTCCGGAAGGGACCGGTCGTCGCCGCCGTCCAGGATCAGGTTGCCCAGCACCGGCGCGACCGGCAGCCCGGTCAGGCCCGCGCTGTGCCGGGTGGTTGTCAGGTGCTTCAGCACCCCCTCGGAGATCCACTCGGTGGCGTGGGTCGGCAGACCGTTGTCGAAGACCGACTGGTCGCCGCCGGAGGAGTGCGCGACCACGAAGGGCGGGCACTCCAGGCCCGGCTCGTTCGGGTCGCTGCGCAGGTTCAGCGGCAGCTCGCTCAGCTTCTCGCCGACCCGCGTGCCCCCACCCGGCTTGGAGAACACCGTCCGGCCCTCGGCCGCGTCCCGGCCCGACGCCGACCACAGCTGGTAGATCAGCAGGTCCGCCACGGCGGTCGGCGGCAGCAGCGTCTCGTAGCGGCCCGCGGGCAGCTCCACGCGCCGCTCCGCCCAGCCGAGCCGTACGGCCAGCTCGGCGTCCAGGGCGCCCGGGTCGACGTCCTTGAAGTCCCGCGTGGACCGGCCCGCCCAGGCCGAGCGCGTACGGTCCGGGGACTTGGCGTTCAGCTCCAGCGTGCCGGTGGGCTGGTCGTGCCGCAGACGCAGCCCGGTGGACGTCCCCAGGTACGTCGAGACCAGCTCGTGGTTGGCGAAGCCGTACAGCTCCCGGCCGCCGGCACGCGCGCGTGCGAAGGCCTCGCCGAGCGCCGGCGCGAAGTCGGCGAACACGGCGGAGGAGGTCTCGGCGGGCGCGTCCGTGAAGTCCGGGGACTCCGGCACCCCGCCGACCAGCGGCTGCGCGTCCTCGGCGGGCCCGGCGCCGCGCGCGGCGGCCTCCGCCGCCCGCACCAGCGGCTCCAGCTCGTCGGCGGTGACCGCGGACCGGGACACCACACCGGAGGCGGTGCCCTGCGCGCCGTCCACGGTCGCGATCACGGTGAGCGTACGGCCCCGCGTCACGCCGTTGGTGGTCAGCGCGTTGCCCGCCCAGCGCAGGTTGGCGGTGGAGTGCTCGTCGGCGATGACGACGCAGCCGTCGGCCCGGGACAGCGCCAGCGCCTGCTCGACGACCTCGTGCGGCTTGTGGGTACGGGCGCTCATCGACCGGCCTCCTGCGTGGTGTTCAGAATGTTGACGCCCTTGAAGAGGGCGGACGGGCACCCGTGGGACACGGCCGCCACCTGGCCCGGCTGGGCCTTGCCGCAGTTGAAGGCGCCACCGAGGACGTAGGTCTGCGGCCCGCCCACGGCCGCCATCGAGCCCCAGAAGTCCGTGGTCGTGGCCTGGTAGGCGACGTCCTTCAGCTGCCCGGTGATCCGCCCGTTCTCGATCTTGAAGAAGCGCTGGCCGGTGAACTGGAAGTTGTAGCGCTGCATGTCGATCGACCAGGACCGGTCGCCGACGACGTAGATGCCCCGGTCGACACCGCCGATCAGGTCCTCGGTGGACAGCCCGGCCGGGTCCGGCTGGAGGGACACGTTGGCCATGCGCTGCACCGGCACATGCGCCGGCGAGTCGGCGAACGCGCACCCGTTGGACCGCTCGAACCCGGTCAGCCGGGCGATCCGCCGGTCCAGCTGGTAGCCGACCAGCGTGCCGTCCTTCACGAGGTCCCAGGACTGCCCGGCCACGCCCTCGTCGTCGTAGCCGATGGTCGCCAGGCCGTGCTCGGCGGTGCGGTCGCCGGTGACGTTCATCAGCTCGGAGCCGTACTTCAGCTTGCCCAGCTGGTCGAAGGTGGCGAAGGAGGTGCCGGCGTAGGCGGCCTCGTAGCCGAGGGCGCGGTCCAGCTCGGTGGCGTGGCCGATGGACTCGTGGATGGTCAGCCACAGGTTGGACGGGTCGACCACCAGGTCGTACAGGCCCGGCTCCACGCTCGGCGCCCGCATCTTCTCGGCGAGCAGCTCCGGGATCCGCTCCAGCTCGCCGTCCCAGTCCCAGCCGGTGCCGGTCAGGTACTCCCAGCCGCGCCCCACCGGCGGCGCGATGGTGCGCATGGAGTCGAACTCCCCGCTCGACTCGTCCACCGACACGGCCGTCAGCTGCGGGTTCAGCCGCACCCGCTGCTGGGTGGTCACGGTCCCGGCGGTGTCGGCGTAGAACTTGTTCTCGTGCACGACGAGCAGCGAGGCGTCCACGTGGTCGACGCCCGGTGCGGCCAGCAGCCGCGCGCTCCAGTCCGCGAGCAGCGCGGACTTCTCCTCGTCCGGTACCGAGAACGGGTCGATCTCGTACGACGAGATCCACGTCTTGTCGGCGTGCACCGGCTCGTCGGCCAACTCCACCCGCTCATCCGACCCGGCCGCCTCGATCACCTGCGCGGACAGCTTGGCCATGGCCACCGCCTGCGAGGCGACCCGGGCGGCGGCGTCCATGGTCAGGTCCACCCCGGAGGCGAAGCCCCACGTACCGCCGTGCACGACCCGCACCGCGTACCCGAGGTCGGTGGTGTCCGACGATCCGGCGGGCCTGGCGTCCCGCAGCCGCCAGGAGGCGCTGCGCACCCGCTCGAACCGGAAGTCCGCGTGCTCGGCCCCCAGCGCACGCGCGCGTGCGAGCGCGGCGTCGGCGAGGGCCCGTAGCGGAAGCGCCGTGAAGGCTTCGTCGATGGAATGAGGCACGGAGGTCTCCCTGCTGTCGTGGCCTGTCGGCTCCGATCATGTCGCGGGACCGGCCCGGCGGACCACACCTTTCCGTCCCCGGAACGACGCCTTCTGTAGGGATCCGACAGCGACACCCCCGCGCCACTGTCGGTGCCCGCTTGCCCGTGCGCGTGCCGGTACCGATAGGTTTTCGATGAAGCCGCCTGTCATCCAGCTGTTCGGGCGGATGTGTGCAACCGCTATCGAAAGGGTGATCCGTTGAGCCGCTCGGTTCTCGTCACCGGAGGCAACCGGGGCATCGGCCTCGCCATCGCCCGCGCATTCGCCGACGCCGGCGACAAGGTCGCGATCACATACCGCTCGGGTGAGCCGCCGGCCGGCTTCCTGGCCGTCAAGTGCGACATCACCGACCCCGAGCAGGTGGAGCAGGCCTACAAGGAGATCGAGGAGCAGCACGGTCCGGTCGAGGTCCTGATCGCCAACGCCGGCGTCACCAAGGACCAGCTCCTGATGCGCATGTCCGAGGAGGACTTCACCTCGGTCATCGACACCAACCTCACGGGCACCTTCCGTGTCGTCAAGCGCGCCAACCGCGGCATGCTGCGCGCCAAGAAGGGCCGCGTCGTCCTGATCTCCTCCGTGGTCGGCCTGCTCGGCTCGGCGGGTCAGGCCAACTACGCCGCGTCCAAGGCCGCCCTGGTCGGCTTCGCGCGTTCCCTCGCCCGGGAGCTGGGCTCGCGCAACATCACCTTCAACGTCGTCGCGCCCGGCTTCGTCGACACCGACATGACCAAGGTGCTCACCGACGAGCAGCGCCAGAGCATCGTCTCTCAGGTGCCGCTCGGCCGTTACGCGCAGCCCGAGGAGATCGCCGCGACGGTGCGGTTCCTCGCCTCGGACGACGCCTCGTACATCACTGGAGCCGTCATCCCGGTTGACGGCGGACTGGGAATGGGTCACTGATCACCATGAGCGGAATCCTCGAGGGCAAGCGCATCCTCATCACGGGCGTGCTGACGGAGTCCTCCATCGCCTTCCACGCTGCCAAGCTGGCCCAGGAGCAGGGCGCCGAGATCATCCTGACCGCGTTCCCGCGGCCCACCCTCACCGAGCGCATCGCCAAGAAGCTGCCGAAGCCCACCAAGGTCATCGAGCTCGACGTCACCAACGACGAGCACCTCGCCCGCCTGGCCGACGTGGTCGGCGAGGAGCTGGGCGGCCTGGACGGCGTCGTCCACTCCATCGGCTTCGCCCCGCAGGACGCGCTCGGCGGCAACTTCCTGAACACCCCGTTCGAGTCCGTCGCCACCGCCATGCACGTCTCGGCGTACTCCCTGAAGTCGCTCACGATGGCCTGCCTGCCGCTGATGCAGAACGGCGGCTCGGTCGTCGGCCTGACCTTCGACGCGCAGTTCGCCTGGCCGCAGTACGACTGGATGGGCCCGGCCAAGGCCGCCCTGGAGGCGACCAGCCGCTACATCGCCCGCGACCTGGGCAAGCAGAACATCCGCTGCAACCTCATCTCCGCGGGCCCGCTCGGCTCCATGGCCGCCAAGTCCATCCCGGGCTTCAGCGAGCTGGCCTCCGTGTGGGACACCCGCTCCCCGCTGGAGTGGGACCTGAAGGACCCGGAGCCGGCCGGCCGCGGCATCGTCGCCCTGCTGAGCGACTGGTTCCCGAAGACCACCGGCGAGATCATCCACGTCGACGGCGGTCTGCACGCCATCGGCGCCTGACCGTCGCGGGACCGCACCGACGCCCCGTTCCCCGCCACCGGCGCCGAACGGGGCGTCGCCCGTTCGGCGGGGCGGGGCGTCACCCTTCCGGCTCACCGGCCGGGCCGCCGCCGCGCGCACGGCGCACCCTGGATGAAGCCTTCCCCCGCTCGTCCCTCCGCCGTCCGGCCGAGGAGGTCCCCCTTGTGCGCCTGTCCCGCAGCCTGGCCCCGGTGACCGTGGCCCTCGCCCTCGTCCTGTCCCTGCCGTACGACGCGCTGCCCCACGCGCGCGTGAGCGACGGCAAGCCGCCCGCACCGAGCCG
The DNA here is from genome assembly GCF_040609555.1 of Streptomyces sp. NPDC004658. NCBI lineage: Bacteria > Bacillati > Actinomycetota > Actinomycetes > Kitasatosporales > Streptomycetaceae > Streptomyces > Streptomyces sp. NPDC004658. The sequence continues at coordinate 21,186 of NZ_JBEXKG010000108.1, read as the reverse complement.
GTTCGGTGCCTCCTGCCGTACGTCCGTCCAGGGCTCCCACGTGGTGACCTACTGCCACAACCCCTATGTCGACACCGACCGTGTGCGGCTGCACATCGAGTGCGACCGCTGGTGGGACATCGACACCGACAGCGCCCCGGTGGACGCCGGGGCGGCGCTGACCGTACGGCTGTCCGGCCGGTGCTGGAAGGAAGTCCGCTCGGTGTGGATCAGCCACCAGAAGGTGCGCTGAACCGGCCCGGGTTGCACAGGAACGGATAGCTCGCGGCCTCCCTCGCCGCCGCCTCCGCGTCGCCCGCGCGGATCGCGTCCAGCAGGCGCGTGTGGTCCATGTACGTCTCGGGCGTCAGCCCCGCCCCGACGTCCGCGCGCAGCCAGTCCCTCAGCACCTCGCCCAGGTCGGCGTACATCGCGGTCATCACGTCGTTGTGGGAGGCGGCCACCACGGCCAGATGGAAGGTGGCGTCGGCCGTCACGAAGGCCTCCGTGTCGCCGCTCTCCCAGACCTCCTCGCGCCGGGCCAGCAGCGCGTCCAGCTGCTTGAGGTCCTTCTCGGTGCGCCGCTCGGCGGCGAGCTTCGCCGCCGCCGACTCCAGCGTGGAGCGCAGCTCGGCGATGTGCCGCGGGTCGGCGCCGGCGAACCGGCGGTGCATCACCCCGGCCAGCTCGCTGGTGGCCACCACGTACGTGCCCGAGCCCTGCCGGATGTCCAGCAGGCCGTTGTGGGCGAGTGCGCGGACGGCCTCGCGGACGGTGTTGCGGGCGACACCGAGCAGCTCGACCAGTTCCGGCTCGGTCGGGATGCGCGACCCGACCGGCCACTCGCCGGAGGTGATCTGGTTGCGCAGTTCGGCGATGACCTGTTCGGACAGCGCCGAACGGCGCGGGTGGCTCAAGGGCATGGCACACCTTCGCACGAGGGACCGGGGCGCGCGGGCCACGGGTACCGCGGGAGGGACAAGGATGGACAACCAATCATCCTATGATTCTATGATGGGCCTCATGGCTAGTGAGGAAACCCGGACAGTGGAGACCCGTACGGCGATGTCATCGACCGAACGCGGTACGGCCGACGCGCCGCGCGCCGAGGAGACGACGCCCGGCGCGGGCGGCACGCGCGCGTGGACGGTACGGCTGGTCGTCCTCGGCATCGTGCTCTCCGCGCTGAACCTCCGCCCGGCCATCACCAGCCTCGGCGCCCTCCTGGAGGAGGTCCGCGACGGGCTCGGCATGAGCGGCAGCGTGGCCGGACTGCTCACCTCCGTGCCCCCGCTGTGCTTCGCCGTGTTCGGCGTCACCGCGCCCCGCCTGGCCCGCCGCTTCGGACCGGCCGCCGTGGTGTGCGCCGGCATGGCCGCCATCACCGCGGGCCTGCTCGTACGGCCGTACGTCGGCGGCACCGCCGGATTCCTGGCCGCCAGCGCGCTCGCCCTCATGGGCATCGCCGTCAGCAACGTCCTGATGCCGGTCATCGTCAAGCGCTGGTTCCCCGACCGGGTCGGCTCCATGACCGGCCTGTACTCGATGGCCCTCGCCCTCGGCACCTCCGTCGCCGCCGCGGTGACCGTCCCCCTGACCGACGCCCTGGGCGGCGGCTGGCAGTCCGGCCTCGCCGTGTGGGCGGCCCTGGCCGCCGCCGCCGTCCTGCCCTGGCTGCCGCTCGTCCGCGACCGCGGCACCGCCGCCGACCGACGGCGCGGGCCCGCGCGCGGGACGGCGCGGCAGCACGCTCCGCTGCGCATCACCCGCAGCCGCACCGCCTGGGCACTCGCCGTCTTCTTCGGCCTCCAGGCCACCGCCGCCTACATCACCATGGGCTGGATGCCGCAGATCTTCCGCGACGCCGGCGTGCCCGCGGGCACCGCGGGCGTGCTGCTCGCCGTCACCATGGTGATGGGCGTACCGCTGGCCTTCGTCATCCCGAGGGTCGCCACCCGGCTGCCCCACCAGGGCCCGATCGTGCTGGTCCTGGGCGCCTGCGGTCTCGCCGGATACGCCGGGCTGTACCTCGCCCCGGCCGGCGGCGCCTGGGCCTGGGCCCTGCTGCTCGGCGTCTCCAACTGCGCCTTCCCGCTCGCGCTGACGATGGTCGGCATGCGGGCCCACAGCGGCGCCGGCGTGGCCCAGCTGTCCGCCTTCGCCCAGAGCACCGGTTATCTGATCTCCATCCCCGGCCCCCTGCTGGTCGGCGTGCTCTACCAGCACAGCGGCGGCTGGGGGCTGCCGCTCGCCCTCATGGCGGGCCTCATGGTGCCGCAGATGGTGGTGGGCTTCCTGGCGGGCCGCGACCGGACGGTGGAGGACGAGGCGGCGCGCTGACCGGCCCGGGTGCCCCGGCGCCGTGCTGCGGGGGGCGAGGTGCGACACTGGGCGCATGCAGCCTGTGCTCGACCCGAACCCGCAGAACGGCCAGAAGAAGATGCTGCTCGTCTTCGGCTCGTTCCTCGCCATCTTCGTGATCATCGCCGTCGTGGCGACGCTCGCGTCTCCGTGACCATACCCCTCCTGGCGGCCCTCCCGTCCGCGTGAGGCGGCGCCCGCGGCGTTCCCGCCGTCACGATCCACCCGGATCACCCGGTCCGTCCCGTTCTCCGGGCGCTCCCGGTCCTCCCGCTCTCCCGGACCGCCGGGCGGACGGTGGGGCTGGCCCCCCGTCCCCTAGGGGGCCAGGGTCAGGGTCAACTGGGTGGAACTCCGGATGGGTTGGCGGCCCCGGCTTCCGTACCTTCGAGATGTGGCCGCACCGGGCGGTCACGGACCCGCTCGAGGACTCACGGAGGCGACCATGGCGGCCCGCACCCCCTCCCGCCCCCACCCGGCGACCACGGGCGGCGTCGACATCCGGCTGCCCTGGTGGGCGCTCGCCCTGCCCGCCCTCGCGTTCCTCGTGCTGCTCGCGCTGATACTGAACCCGTCGGACGCCCACGCGGCGACCGGCGACCCGGCGATCGCGCACCTCCTTCAGCGCGCCCAGCAGCTCCTCACGCGCTGACGGCAAGCCCCCTCACGCGGTGAACCCGCATGTCAACTCCCTGCGCCGGGTGGCCTGTTTCATGCGAAGCTGGGACCCATGAGCGTCGCAGAACCCCGCAGGATCGTCCTCTTCCGGCACGCCAAGGCCGACTGGCCCCAGGTCCCCGACCACGAGCGCCCGCTCGCCGAGCGCGGCCGCACGGACGCCGCCGTCGCCGGACGCAAGCTGGCCGACACCGGCATCACCTTCGACCTGGCCCTGTGCTCCACGGCGACCCGCACCCGCGAGACCTGGAAGCTCGCCGTGCACGAGCTGTCGCACCGGCCGAAGACCGTCTACGAGGAGCGGGTCTACGAGGCCTCGCCCGGCGAGCTGATCGCCGTGCTCAACGAGGTCCCCGACGAGGTGCGGAACGTGATCCTGATCGGCCACAACCCCGGCGTGCACGGTCTGGCCGAGATCCTGGCCGGGGCGGCCGACGGCGACGCCGGTGAGCGGATGGAGCGGCGGGGCTTCCCCGCAGCCGCGTTCGCCCTGCTGTCCTTCGACGGCCCCTGGAAGGGCGTCGAACCGGGCGTGGCCACACTCCTGGACTACTGGGCGCCGTCCGAGTGACCCGCCGCCGAGGCGGCACACCGGACGGCGAAGGGCCCGGCACCGTGCGAGGTGCCGGGCCCTCCCGAGGGCGTGCGTGCGGGGCCTGGATCAGCCCTCGTCGTCGTGCATGTCGGCGGCCTCGACCTCTTCCCGGGTGATGCCGAGGAGGTAGAGGACCGTGTCGAGGAACGGGAAGTTCACCGCCGTGTGGGCCGCCTCCCGGACCACCGGCTTGGCGTTGAAGGCCACGCCCAGGCCCGCCGCGTTCAGCATGTCCAGGTCGTTCGCACCGTCACCGATCGCCACCGTCTGCGACAGCGGCACCCCGGCCTCCGCCGCGAAGCGGCGCAGCAGCCGCGCCTTGCCCGCCCGGTCCACGATCTCGCCGGTGACCCGGCCGGTCAGCTTCCCGTCGACGATCTCCAGCGTGTTGGCCTGCGCGAAGTCCAGGCCCAGCCGCTCCTTGAGGTCGTCGGTCACCTGGGTGAAGCCGCCGGAGACGACCCCCACCTGGTAGCCGAGCCGCTTCAGGGTGCGGATCAGCGTGCGCGCGCCCGGCGTCAGCCGGACCTGCTCGCGCACCTTCTCCACCACCGACGCGTCCAGCCCCTTCAGCAGCGCCACGCGCGCGTGGAGCGACTGCTCGAAGTCCAGCTCCCCGCGCATCGCAGCCGCCGTCACCTCGGCGACCTGGTCCTCACAGCCGGCGTGCGCGGCGAACAGCTCGATGACCTCGTCCTGGATCAGGGTCGAGTCCACATCCATGACCACCAGCCGCTGGGCGCGGCGGTGCAGACCGGCCGAGACCACCGCGATGTCGACACCCAGTGCCGCCGCGTCGGAGGCCAGGGCCGTGCGCAGTGGCTCGGTCTCCACGCCCGACACCGCGAACTCCACCGCCGTCACCGGGTACTTGGCGAGCCGGAAGATGCGGTCGATGTTGCCGCCGACCTTCGCGATCCGGGCGGCGACCGCGGCCGTCGACTCGGCGGTCAGCGGGTGGCCGAGGACGGTCACCAGGGAGCGCCCGAGGCCACGAGGACGGTTGTCGCCGTGCCCCGAGATGATCTCCGCCTGCATCTTCATCGACTCGGCCCAGCTGTGCACGGTGGCCCGCAGGTCGCCCTCCAGGCCGGCGGGCGGCTGGGTCACCAGCACGCACAGCACCAGGCGGCCCCGGGTGACGACCTGCTCGATGTCGACCACGTCGACGAGGTAGGCGGCAAGGGTGTCGAAGAGGCCGGCCGTGATGCCCGGCCGGTCCTTGCCGAAGATCTTGACGAGGAGGGTGGGGACCTCGGGGGTCTGGGAAGCGGAGGTCTGCGAAGCGCTCATGGTGTCACCACCGTATCCGGCACCCAGTGCCTTCCGCCGCCGAGGTCCGCCTGACGGACACGGAACAATGGGTGTCGGCCCGGTGTCGTGGATCTTGCCACCGGGAAACGGCACCGCTCCCACGCGAGCGATACCGCGCGACCCCACCACGAGGGTCCCACGACCGGCGCTGAACGGCAGAGGGAGACAGGGGCCGGCGCGGCCACCTGAGCGTGTCCGGGCAGGGCAGACGGGTCGGCCGGGTCCGTGTTCTCCCCACCGAAGCGGCCGTCGGCCCTGCCGTCCCGGGGACGAGAAGGTGCAGAGGGCGCACGCTGAGCCGCTCCTCCGCTCGGTACCCCGAACCGCCTCCTTCCCGCGTCGTCGACTCGCCGACAACACGGTGACGACCGCCCGGACCGACGGGCCGGCCCCTCCACGCACAGCCCGCCCCGCCCGGCCGGCGAGCGTGACGGAGAACGAGCAGGGCGACCGCCAGGGCGATCAACGGGGGCGCTCGGCACAACTCCGGCGCACCGGCCGACACCGCCGAGGAGCAGAGCCGACGCTTCCCGACGTAGGACCACGCGTCGACCAGGCCGCCCGCGCCCCGAGGCCGTCTGGAACGCATCGGCCCAGGCGAGACCACCGAGCACCATCGCCAGGCGCCGGCCACCGCGCCCCCGTGTGCGAGGAGTTCGGCCGTGCGCCTGCACAACTCCGCTGGTCCGAAAGGACGGAGGAGGAGACACGACAGCACCGGAGCGTCCCGCCGACGGCGCCAGTCGGAACGCGCCCCGGCCCCTTGCCAAGGCCCGGGTTTCGGTCAAGGGGCCGAGCCTGAAATAGTTCCCCACGATGTTCGACATCCCTAGACTCCCTGCGACGGGGGTAATTCGGGGGACAACTCAGTGGGGCATGGAGTGCCGGAACTCGTACTCGAAACAAACGGACATACCTGGACGCTCGACCCGTCCAGGGCATACATCCTCGGACGTGATCCGCAGGGGGACATCGTCTTCGACGACGCCAGGGTCTCCTGGCGACACGCCACGGTCAGCTTCAACGGCCGCAGTTGGGTCATCGAGGACCACGGCAGCACCAACGGCACATACGCGCAGGGCCAGCGGATCCAGCACCTGGAGATCGGCCCCGGCTCGTCCCTGCACCTCGGCAACCCCACCGACGGACCGCGGCTGAACCTGTCGGCGACCACGGCACCGGTCGGCGGCCCGGCCCAGCAGCCGCAGGCGGCGGCCCCGCAGACGACGGCGCCGTACGCGGCCCAGGGCGCCGGCGCACCCGGCTGGGCCCAGCCCCCCGCCCCGCAGGCCGCACCCCACCAGGCGTCCGCGCAGCCGCAGGCGGCCGGGGCCGGCTGGCAGCAGCCGTCCGCGTTCCCGCAGCAGCAGGCCGGTCAGGCCGAGCAGTACGTGCAGAAGACGCCCGGTGGTGGCGCGGGGGCGCCGCCGGTCTACGGCGACCGCAGCCCGACCACGTTCCACCAGTTCGCACTCGACCGCGTGATGCGCATCGGCCGTGCCCTGGAGAACGACCTGGTCGTCTCCGACCTCCAGGTCTCCCGGAACCACGCCGAGTTCCACGCCACGGCGGACGGCCGCTTCGAGATCCGCGACCTCGGCTCGCACAACGGCACGTTCGTCAACGGCCAGCCGATCCCGAAGGGCGGCTCGCAGCTGCTCGGCCCGACCGACATCGTCGGCGTCGGCCACTCCACCTTCCGGATCGTCGGCGACCGCCTCGAGGAGTTCGTCGACACCGGTGAGGTCTCCTTCTCGGCCCGCCACCTGACCGTCACGGTCGACGGCGGCAAGCAGATCCTGAAGGACGTCTCCTTCGGCGTACCCGAGAAGTCGCTGATCGCCGTGATCGGACCCTCCGGTTCCGGCAAGTCGACCCTGCTCAAGGCGCTCACCGGCTACCGGCCCGCCAACCAGGGCGAGGTGCTGTACGACAACCGGAACCTGTACAAGCAGTTCGCCGAGCTGCGCCAGCGCATCGGCCTGGTCCCGCAGGACGACATCCTGCACAAGGAGCTGACCGTCAAGAAGGCCCTGAAGTACGCGGCCAAGCTGCGCTTCCCGGCCGACACCACGGCGCAGGAGCGCGACGCCCGCATCGACGAGGTGCTGCGCGAGCTGAAACTGGACATCCACAAGGACAAGAAGGTCACCTCGCTCTCCGGCGGCCAGCGCAAGCGCGTGTCGGTGGCGCTGGAACTGCTGACCAAGCCGTCGCTGATCTTCCTGGACGAGCCGACGTCCGGCCTCGACCCGGGCATGGACCGCGATGTCATGCAGCTGCTGCGCGGCCTCGCCGACGACGGCCGTACCGTACTCGTCGTCACCCACTCGGTGGCCGAGCTGGCGTTGTGCGACAAGCTGCTGGTGATGGCGCCGGGCGGCGCGGTCGCCTACTTCGGTCCGCCGGGGGAGGCGCTGAACTTCTTCGGCTACGACAGCTGGGCCGACGTCTTCTCCGCCTTCGAGAACTACCGCGACTACGACTGGGCGGGCCGCTGGAAGGGCTCGCAGCACTACCAGATGTACGCGGCGGACGTCGACGCGGTCGCCCCGCAGGCGGTCCAGCTGCCGCCGATGCAGGCGATCAGGCCGCCCAAGCCGCAGAGCTGGCTCTCCCAGTTCGTCACCCTGGTGCGGCGCTATGTGTCGGTCATCGCCTCCGACCGGGGTTTCCTGGCGCTGATGGTGCTCCTGCCGGCCGTCATCGGCTCGGTCAGCCTGCTGATCCACCCGGACCGCGGTCTGCTGCCCAACGCCGCCAATCCGCGGACGGGCCAGATCGTGCCCAACGGCACCGCCACCACCGTGCTGCTGATCCTGGCCGTCGGCGCCTGCTTCGCCGGGGCCGCCAACTCGGTCCGCGAGCTGATCAAGGAACGAGTGATCTACGAGCGGGAGCGCGCCACCGGCCTGTCCCGGTCGGCGTACCTGATGTCGAAGGTGTTCGTGCTCGGCGTGATCACCGGGTTCCAGGGGCTGCTGGTCGGCGTCATCGGCTTCGGCAGGCGAGAGATCCCGGACGAGGGCCTCATCCTCGGGCACGCCACCCTGCTGGAGCTGTCCCTGCCGATCATGGGCCTGGGCTTCGCCGCGATGATGTTCGGCCTGATCATCTCCTCGCTGGTGAAGACGGCCGAGAAGACCATGCCGCTGCTGGTCATGTTCGCGATCATCCAGGTCGTCTTCACCGGCTGCCTGTTCGCCCTGCACGGCACGGTCGGCGTGAACGAGTTCTCGTACCTGATGCCGTCCCGCTGGGCGGTCGCCGCGGCCGGCGCCACGCTGGACTTCAACCGGATCAGCCCGCCGGAGACCGCCGGCGACAACGACCCGCTGTGGAACCACACCGTCGGCGCGTGGAGCATGGACATGATCGCCCTGATCGCGCTCGGCGTGGTGTGCGGCTTCTTCGTGGCCCGCTTCCTGCGCCGCCACGAGCCGGAGGTCATGCGGAAGTAACCGCGCGCCCGTACCCGGAACCGCGCGCGTCCGCACCCGTACGACGCCGAAGGGCGGCATCCCCACCAGGGGAGCCGCCCTTCGGCCTTACGTCGCTGAGGTCCGCGCCCGGCCTCAGTACGCGCTGTTGACGTTGTCGATCGAGCCGTACCGGTGGGCCGCGTAGTTGGCGGCGGCGGTGATGTTGGCGACCGGGTCGTAGATGTTCCAGGAGGTGCCGGGGACGTGGTACGCCTGGAAGGTCGGCGGGATCACCTGGAGCAGACCCTTCGACGGGATGCCGTTGACGGCGTTGATGTCCCAGTTGTTGATGGCGTAGGGGTTGCCGGAGGACTCCCGCATGATGTTGCGGTGCAGGCCGCTGTAGCTGCCCGGGATGCGCTTGGCCTTCATGATGTCCAGGGCCTGGCGGATCCAGCCGTCCAGGTTGTTGGCGTACGTCTTCGCGGCGACCGGCTGCATCGGCAGACGCTGGGCGGAGCGGCCGGCGGCGGCCGTGGCGGCGCGCTCCTGCGCGGCCTGCTTGGCGGCGGCGTCGACGGCGGCCTGCTTGGCGGCGGCCTGCTTGGCGGCCGCGGCGTCGGCGGCCTTCTTCTGCGCCGCGAGGGTGTCGAGCTTGATGTTCTTGGCGGCGAGCTGGTCCGTCACCGTGCCCTTGACGTTCTGCAGGACGGTGCCGGTGGCGGCGACCTGAGCGGTCGTGGCGGGGGCGCCGGTGGTGACCGTGTCGGCGCTGCTCGGGGCGGCCGAGAAGGCGAGGGCGGCGGTGCCGAGCGCGGCGACACCGGCGACGGCGATCTTGTGGTGCTTGGTCAGCTGACGACTATGAGCACGGTTGAGGATGTTCATGGGCATGGCTGATGGACCTCTTCGATAGCGCGGAGGTCGCTCTTGCGTCCGCCGGGGGAATCGGCTCCTCCCGCACGAACGCCGCGGGGCGGAAAACCCGCGGCGCTGAGCGACGGAAGCAATTCTTAGCGGGCGCAAAATGCCCAGGCAAAGGTGTGACGTACGATGCCCGATAGTGGATCAGGGAAGGGCAAAACGGGACAGACAGGACCGTCTGTCCCGTTCATGTGGGGGGGTTTATCTCCTATGCCCTTTCGTACGTGATGCAGGCCCTATGCCAGGGCTCACATGGAGCGCCATGCCATCTCACCGCTAGTTGCCATCGCAATGCTCTGTGTGAGGACTCTCCTCCGGAAGGATGAGGTGGACGTCGCCGAACTCGTGCCACAGATAGAGCGCCCGCAGCGCCTCCTCGTAGGCACGGTCGACCGCCGCGCGCCCGGCGACCGCCTCCAGCATCAGCAGGTGGGAGGCCTCCGGCTCGTGCAGCCCGGTCACCAGCCCGTCCACCACCCGCACCCCGCGCTCGGGTGTCACCACCAGATCCGTCCAGCCCTCCGCGGCCCGCACCACGCCGTCCGGCCCCGCGGCCGACTCCACGGCCCGCACGGCCGTCGTCCCCACCGCGATCACCCGGCCGCCCGCCCCTGTGCGCCCCCGGCCCCCGCGGGGAGGCGCTCCGGCCCCTCCCCGGTGGGCCCGGACCTGGTTGATCAGCCGCGCCGACGCCTCCGGCACCACGAAGCGCTCCGGATACGGCGGCTCGTGCGCCTCCGCCGACGAGACCCCCGTGTGCAGCGTCACCGGCGCGAACCACACCCCCCGGCTCACCAGCTCCGCCACCAGCCGCGCCGTGAAGGGCCGGGCCGCGCTCGGCATCTCGGCACTGCCCGATCCGTCCGGCGACGGCAGCGCGAACACCGTCTGGTACGCGGACAGCGGCTGGTCCCGCTCCGTGTAGGCGTAGCGGATGGGCCGCCCGTGCTCACCGAGCACCTCCCGTACGTCCGCCCCCGCGACCCGCGCCCACCACAGCCGCTCGCCCCGCGCGCTCAGCGGCTCCTCCAGCAGCAGCCGGCCCCCGCCCGGCAGCGCCACCTCTGTCCCCGCGGGCGAGCCCGCCCGCGCGCGCGTAGTACCGCGTCCGTCCGGCTCCCGCAGCTCGACCGCCCATCGCCCGTCGTCCCCGCGCGTGGAGAAATGCACCACCACGCGCACGTGCCCGATCCGCCCGTCCACCGCGGCGGCCAGCGTCGAGGAGGTGTTCACCACCAGCACATCACCGGCCCGCAGCAGCCCCGGAAGCTCACGGAACGCGTGGTGCGCCACCTCCGTACCCCGGGAGACCAGCAGCCGTACGGCGTCCCGCCCCAGCCCCGGCCCCCGCTGCTCGGCCGGCACGCGCGCGGACAGCTCCTCGGGCACCTTCCCCCCTGCACGGGGCCCGAGCGCCCAGGCCCCCGCCGACACGGTCACCGCGCCTCCAGCAGGGCCGGTGCGGCGTACCGCCCGCTCGCCGGCCTCTCGTCCAGCAGCCGGAGGAACGCCGGTACGACATCGGCGGGCGCCGGACGCGGCGCGTCGTCGTCCGGTACGGCCGCCGCGTAGAGGTCCGTCGCCATGTCCCCGGGATCCACCGCCCACACCCGGAGCCCCGGCTCCTCCACGCCGAGCACCGCGGCGAGCTGATCCAGGGCCGCCTTCGAGGCGCCGTAGCCGCCCCACGTCTCGTACGCCTCCGCCGCCGCGTCCGAGGTGATCGCGAGCACCGTGCCCGCCGGCGACGCCTGGAGCAGCGGCAGCGCCTCCTGGACCAGCCCGAGCGCCGCCACCACGTTCACCTCCAGCGCCCGCCGCAACCCCTCCAGCGGCAGCTCCGCCAGCCGTACCAGCGGCTCGGCGCCCAGCGCGCTCGCGTTGCTCACCACCAGGTCGGCCCCGCCCAGCCGCCACGCGGCGGCCACCAGCTCCGCCCGGTGCCCGCCGTCCGTGACGTCCCCGGGCAGTGCCACCACCCGCGTCCCGTGCCGCGTGACCGCCGCCGCGGCCTCCTTCAGCGCGTCCGCCCCCCGCGCGTCGAGCACCAGGTCCCAGCCGCGCGCGCCCAGCGCCTCGGCGAGCGCCCGCCCCAGGCCCTTCGAGGCCCCCGTGATGATCGCTACCGGCATGACTACCGTCCCCTCGTCGCTCACCGCCCCCGCCGGGCGGTGACCTCAACCTAGGAACGGCACTCCCCGGGCCGCCTCGGACGCGGGCCCCAATGCGCCGGGGCCCTTCGGCGTACGCCCGGCGCCCCGGTCCGCTGGGCCTACGCCACCGGTCCTAGGCCCAGCGGACCGGGTCCCGCCGTCACCGGTCCGATCCGTGCTGTCGGACCCCGCCGGTACCGTGAGGACCATGAGTCAAGGCCCCCGGTCCGGCCTCGCCGCGGTGAGTTCCGCGCTGCTGGCCATGAGCAGGCACCTGGAGGTGCGCGACGTCCTCAAGACGATCGTCGCCTCCGCCCGCGAGCTGCTCGGCGCGCAGTACGCCGCACTCGGCGTCCCCGACGACCACGGCGGCTTCGCCCAGTTCGTCGTGGACGGCGTCAGCGACGCGCAGTGGCGCGCCATCGGCCCGCTCCCGCGCCAGCACGGCATCCTCGCCGCGATGCTGCGCGAGGCGAAGGCCGAGCGCCTCGCCGACGTGCGCAAGGACCCCCGATTCGAGGGCTGGCCGTCCGCCCACCCCGACCTGGCCGACTTCCTGGGCCTGCCCATCCGCGACGGCGACGAGGTCATCGGCGCCCTGTTCCTCGCGAACAAGAACTGCCCCAAACCCGAGGGGAGCTGCGGCTTCACCCAGGACGACGAGGAACTGCTCTCCATCCTCGCCCAGCACGCCGCGATCGCCCTCACCAACGCCCGCCTCTACGAGCGCAGCCGCGAACTGACCATCGCCGAGGAACGCTCACGCCTCGCCCACGAACTGCACGACGCGGTCAGCCAGAAGCTGTTCTCCCTGCGCCTGACCGCCCAGGCGGCAGCCGCCCTCGTCGACCGCGACCCGGCCCGCGCCAAGGGGGAGCTGCACCAGGTGGCCTCCCTCGCCGCCGAGGCCGCCGACGAACTGCGGGCCGCCGTCGTGGAGTTGCGGCCCGCAGCGCTGGACGAGGACGGCCTGATCGCCACCCTGCGCACCCAGACGCAGGTCCTCGACCGCGCCCACACCGCGCGCGTGACCTTCACCAGCAACGGTTTCCGCGCCCTGCCCGCCGCCCAGGAGGAGGCCCTGCTCCGGGTCGCCCAGGAGGCCCTGCACAACGCCCTGCGCCACTCCGGCGCCGACCGGGTCGAGGTGAGCGTGGTCCGGCGCGGCAACGGCGCCGTCCTGCGCGTCACCGACGACGGCGGCGGCTTCGACCCCACGGCGGTCCGCCGCGCCGGACGCCACCTCGGCCTGGTCTCGATGCGGGACCGGGCGAGCGGGGTCGGCGGCACGCTGACCGTGGAATCCGCGCCCGGCAAGGGCACCACGATCGAGATGGAGGTCCCCGGTGGGTGAAACGATCAAGGTCCTGCTGGTCGACGACCACCAGGTCGTCCGCCGGGGCCTGCGCACCTTCCTGGAGGTCCAGGACGACATCGAGGTCGTCGGTGAGGCCGCCGACGGCGCCGAGGGAGTCGCCCGCGCCGAGGAACTGCGCCCCGACGTCGTCCTCATGGACGTGAAGATGCCGGGCATGGACGGCATCGACGCCCTGCGCAGACTGCGCGAACTCGACAACCCCGCGCGCGTGCTCGTCGTCACCAGCTTCACCGAGCAGCGCACGGTCGTCCCGGCCCTGCGCGCGGGCGCCGCCGGGTACGTCTACAAGGACGTGGACCCCGACGCCCTCGCCGGCGCCATCCGCTCCGTGCACGCCGGACACATCCTGCTCCAGCCCGAGGTCGCCGGCGCCCTGCTCTCCCAGGACGAGACCCCCACCGGCCAGGGCAGAGGCGGTTCGCTCACCGAGCGGGAGCGCGAGGTCCTCGGCCTGATCGCGGACGGCCGCTCCAACCGGGAGATAGCCCGCGCCCTCGTGCTGTCCGAGAAGACCGTCAAGACGCACGTCTCCAACATCCTGATGAAGCTCGACCTCGCCGACCGCACCCAGGCCGCGCTGTGGGCCGTACGCCATGGCGTGACCGGCTGACACGCCCTGACCAACGCCTGACCCCTGGCAACACTCAGGGTCACGGTCCGGACCGAGATTCATACCGTCGTGGGAATGTCACCCGGATGGCGCACCCTCCGGTGGTCTGCGCCGTTCTCCAGTGCGTGCCGCGGAGATCACCGCGGTGAACGACCAGGAGGGGTTGACAGTGAAGAACCTGAAGAAGGCAGCGGCCGTGACGATGGTGGCCGGGGGCCTGGTGGCGGCCGGTGCCGGTCTGGCCTCGGCCCACGGCGGCGCCCACGCGGCCGGCGAGGCCGTCGGCTCCCCGGGCGTCGGCTCGGGCAACGTCGCCCAGGTCCCGGTGCACGTCCCGGTGAACGCGGTCGGCAACAGCGTGAACGTCATCGGCGTGCTGAACCCGGCCTTCGGCAACCTCGGCCTCAACCGCTGAGGCTCCCGCCGACGACGACCTCAGGCCTCCCGGGCGCACCGGGGGGCCTGTCAGGTTGTCGTCCGACTGGCCCGAACGGGCGCCGGGGCCGCGCTTCCCGTGCCTCGGCCGCGGACTCCCGCGTTGATCAGCACACGACCCACGGCCGGGTCGCAGCAGCCCACGCAGGAGGAACCGTCCCATGAACATCGCCAAGAAGGCCGCGCTCGCCGTGACCGCCGCCGGGCTCGCCGCCGGCGCATCCGCCGGTGCAGCCGTCGCCGACGCGGACGCCCACGGCACCGCGGTGCGGTCCCCGGGCGTCGCGTCCGGCCTCACGGCCCAGGTCCCCGTCGACGTCCCGGTCCAGGTGGACGGCCTGACCGCCAACCTGGTCGGCGCCCTGAACCCCGCGTTCGGCAACACGAGCATCAGCCGGTGACGACGCCGGGGGCCGGGCCCTCGCACATACCGGCCCACGCCGGGCCCTCAGCGATGGGGTTCAAGCTTGGGGGGCGTGCGTGCCAGCCTCGGGTCCTCGGGGAGGGTCCTCAGGGATCCGTGCAGCCCCGCACCGGAGGCACCCTCGCCCCCCGACGCATCCCCACGGCGCCGCCTCCACGGCTCACCGCGCTCTACGGCTCACCGCACCCCCCGCTCCCGCTCCTCCACGTACGCGTTGTACGCCGCGACCTGCGCACGCCGGGCCGTCCGCTCCACCGGTCGCAGCGCCGCTCCCCGCGCCGCCATCTCCGAGGCGCTCACCGCGCCCCCGTGACCGTTGTCGTACGCCAGCGAGACCAGCAGCCCGACGCGCTGTGCCAGCTCCAACACCCGCACCGCTCGCGGCGGGTAGCCCGGCGCCAGCACCTCCAGGCCCCTGGCGGCCCTGGCCCGGTACGCGTCGATCGCCGCTTCCGCCACCGGCCCCGACCCGGCCACGTCCAGGGTGGACAGCACCTCGGTCGCCTCCCGCAGCGCCTCCGCCAGTTCCCGCTCGGCCTCGCCCAGCGACGGCACGTCGGCGGGCGGCGCCTCCCGCACCGGCAGCACGTGCCAGACCACCTCGGTGTGCACATCACCCTCGGGCCCGGCCTCGTACACCTGAGGCACCAGCCCGAACGCGGCGCCGTGGCAGATCACCGCCTCCTCGGCCTCCAGCGCCCGCGCGTTGAACTCCGGCGGGCCGCTCAGCCCCAGCGGATGCCCCGGCGCGGGCAGCGCCACCCGCAGCCCGGTCACCCCCAGCGTCCGCAGCCGCCCCAGCGCGAGCGTCAGCCCGACCGGCGCGGACTCACCCGGCAGCCCCTCCACCCGGTGCACGGCGTCCTCGCCCACGACGGCGAGTACGGCGTCATCCGGAGAGACAAGTCCGGCCAAAAGGGCATTTCCCCAAGCGGCAAGGCGTCCTGAACGCGGTTCCGAGAGCATGCCCCCACCCTAAGGACCGGACCGATGGAATGGAGCGGGGCACTCGTGGCGTAGATTTCATAAGGGCTGCGCCCACCGGCGCGGCGACCCGAGCCACAGGCGTACGCGACAGCCGAGACCGGCCACACTGCAAGGGGAGACAACGCGCTCATGAGCGATGTTCTGGAGCTTCAGGACGTATCCGTGGTCCGTGAGGGCCGGGCTCTGGTGGACCAGGTCTCCTGGTCGGTGAAGGAGGGCGAGCGCTGGGTCATCCTCGGTCCCAACGGCGCCGGCAAGACCACCCTCCTGAACGTCGCCTCCAGCTACCTCTACCCCAGCAAGGGCACCGCCACCATCCTCGGCGAGACCCTCGGCAAGCCCGGCACCGACGTCTTCGAGCTGCGCCCCCGCATCGGCATGGCGGGCATGGCCATGGCCGACAAGCTCCCCAAGCGCCAGACCGTGCTGGAGACCGTGCTGACGGCCGCCTACGGCATGACCGCCCACTGGCAGGAGGAGTACGACGAGGTCGACGAGCAGCGCGCCCGCGCCTTCCTCGACCGCCTCGGCATGAGCGACTACCTGGACCGGAAGTTCGGCACCCTCTCCGAGGGCGAGCGCAAGCGCACCCTGATCGCCCGCGCCCTGATGACCGACCCCGAGCTGCTCCTGCTGGACGAGCCCGCCGCCGGACTCGACCTCGGCGGCCGCGAGGACCTGGTCCGCCGCCTCGGCCGGCTCGCCCGCGACCCCATCGCCCCCTCGATGATCATGGTCACGCACCACGTCGAGGAGATCGCCCCCGGCTTCACCCACGTCCTCATGATCCGCCAGGGCAAGGTGCTCGCCGCCGGCCCGATCGAGCTGGAGCTCACCTCCCGCAACCTCTCCCTCTGCTTCGGCCTGCCGCTCGTCGTCGAGCAGGTCGGCGACCGCTGGACCGCCCAGGGTCTGCCCCTGTCCTGACCCCTCTGCTCTCCCCTGCGCGCCCTGTCCGCCGCCCGACCCCGGCCCTACCATGACCATGTGAACGACATCGACGCATGGGTGTGGTGGCTCGTCGGCGCGGCGGCGCTCGGAATCCCGCTCGTGGTCACCGCGATGCCGGAGTTCGGCATGCTCGCGGTGGGCGCCGTGGCCGCGGCGGTCGTCTCCGCCCTCGGCTTCGACGCGGTCATCCAGGTCCTGACGTTCGTCGTCGTCTCCGTCGCCCTCATCGCCGTCGTCCGGCCCATAGCAGCCCGGCACGGCAGACAGAGCCCCCAACTCGCCACCGGCGTGGAGGCGTTGAAGGGCAGGCAGGCCGTCGTGCTGGAGCGGGTCGACGCGTCCGGCGGCCGGATCAAACTCGCCGGGGAAGTCTGGTCGGCCCGCGCCCTCGACACCGGCCGTGCCTACGAAGTGGGCCAGGAGGTGGACGTCGTGGACATCGAAGGGGCCACCGCGATCGTCATCTAGGGCAACTCGCCGGGAACGACTCACGAGTTGCGCGACCGTCTGTCAGACTCGACCAGCAAGATCTTCAACAGTCATGAGATCTGCCGAAGGCGCCGAGGCGGAGAAGGGTACGGGGAACGACGATGGAACCGGTCATCATCGTCTTGATCATCCTGGTGGTGTTGGTCTTCATCGCCCTGATCAAGACGATCCAAGTCATCCCACAGGCCAGCGCGGCCATCGTCGAGCGCTTCGGCCGCTACACGCGGACGCTGAACGCGGGCCTCAACATCGTGGTCCCGTTCATCGACACCATCCGCAACCGCATCGACCTGCGGGAACAGGTCGTACCGTTCCCGCCGCAGCCGGTGATCACCCAGGACAACCTGGTCGTGAACATCGACACGGTCATCTACTACCAGGTCACCGACGCCCGGGCCGCCACCTACGAGGTCGCCAGCTACATCCAGGCGATCGAGCAGCTCACCGTCACCACCCTCCGCAACATCATCGGTGGCATGGACCTCGAACGGACCCTGACCTCCCGCGAGGAGATCAACGCGGCCCTGCGCGGCGTCCTGGACGAGGCCACCGGCAAGTGGGGCATCCGCGTCAACCGCGTGGAACTGAAGGCCATCGAGCCCCCGACCTCCATCCAGGACTCGATGGAGAAGCAGATGCGCGCCGACCGTGACAAGCGAGCCGCCATCCTCACCGCGGAAGGTACGCGCCAGGCCGCCATCCTCACCGCCGAGGGCGAGAAGCAGTCCCAGATCCTGCGCGCCGAGGGTGAGGCGAAGGCAGCGGCCCTGCGCGCCGAGGGCGAGGCCCAGGCCGTCCGCACGGTCTTCGAGGCCATCCACGCCGGCGACCCGGACCAGAAGCTGCTGTCGTACCAGTACCTCCAGATGCTCCCCAAGATCGCCGAGGGCGACGCCAACAAGCTCTGGATCGTCCCCAGCGAGATCGGCGACGCCCTCAAGGGCCTCTCCGGAGCGATGGGCAACTTCGGGCCACTGGGCGGAGGTTCGGGCAGCAACGGCAACAACGGCGCATCGGGCAACGGCGGCTCCGCCGGCTCCGAGCGCCGGGAGAAGCCGTCGATCGACTGAGGGACCTTCACCGCACCGGTACGACCCGCGCCCCCCAAGGGGCGCGGGGAACCGCGCGGTCGACGGCGCACACCCCGCAGCCGCCGACAGCCCGAGCCCGGCAGACGGTCAGGCCGCTTCCCGACCGAGCCACTCGGGAAGCGCGTCGAACTCCTCCCGGCCCAGAGCCAACAGCATCGCGTCGGCCGGAGTCGGCTCGAACGGCTGCCGGAGCAACGCCATCCCGGCCTCCTCCGGAGTCCGGTTCGCCTTCCGGTGGTTGTCCTCGGCGCACGCGGCGACCGTATTCAGCCACGTGTCCCGCCCACCCTGAGACCGCGGCACCACATGGTCCACGGTCGTCGCCCGCCGCCCGCAGTACGCGCACCGGTGCCGGTCCCTGACCAGCACCCCCCGCCGCGACCACGGAGCTTGTCTTCGGAACGGCACCCGTACGTACCGGCACAACCTGATCACCCGAGGCGCCGGTATGTCGACGTCGGCACCCCGCATACGCAGTTCGGGATGGGCCTGCTCGACGACGGCCTTGTCCTGGAGCACCAGGACGACCGCACGGTTCAACGTCACCGTCGACAGCGGCTCGAAGCTCGCGTTCAGCACCAGCGTGTCACGCATCCAGCCCACCTCCCGTGTGCACCTGCCCACCCCCCGGCGGGCTCGGATCAACTCTGGACGGGCGCGCCGAGATGGACAACGCAATAAAAAATGCCCGCCTCCGATCACTTCCAAGACCGGAGGCGGGCAAACGTTCAATGAACCCTTGGCTGAATCCTTTCGGTGATGTCAGCCCTGCGCGGGGTTCTCGTACTCACCGATGAGCTGGGCGCGCGCGATGGCGTGGAACCGCAGGTTGAAACCGACCACGGCCGGGGAGGCGTCCGCGTCCGGACCCAGCTTCTCCTGGTCCACCGCGTACACCGTGAAGACGTACCGGTGCGGGCCGTCCCCGGGCGGCGGCGCGGCACCGCCGAAGTCCTTCGTCCCGTAGTCGTTGCGCGCGTGCACGGCACCCGCGGGCAGCCCCTCGAACTTGCCGCTGCCCGCACCCGCCGGCAGCTCCGTCACGGAGGCCGGGATGTCGAACAGGACCCAGTGCCAGAACCCGCTGCCGGTCGGCGCGTCCGGGTCGTAGCAGGTCACGGCGAAGCTCTTCGTCTCGGGCGGGAAACCCTCCCAGCGCAGCTGCGGCGAGGTGTTGCCCTCCGCATGGACCTGGGCGCTCTTGAGTGTCCCGCCCTCCTCGATGTCCTCGCTCGTCACCGTGAACGACGGCACGGGCGGATGGAAGTCGTGGGGGAGCGGCCGCCGCTTGAGCTCGGTCACCTCGGTACCTCCTGATCGATGATCTGGAACCAGCAGTTCCCGAGCCTAGAACCAGTTGCGCTTGCTGCCGACCTCGGACAGCCACTGGTTGAGGTAAGCCGCCCAGTCGGTCCCCTGCCAGTCGTTCAGACCCACCTGGAAGGACCGGAAGGTGTCCGAGCCCTCACTGAACAGACCCGGCTTCTTGTCCATCTCCAGCACGACGTCCATCGCGTGCTCGTCGGCGACGAAGCTCAGCTCGACCTGGTTCAGGCCCCGGTACTGCGACGGCGGGAAGAACTCGATCTCCTGGTAGAACGGCAGCCTCTGCCGCGTGCCCCGGATGTGGCCGCGCTCCATGTCCGCGTTCTTGAAGCGGAAGCCCAGCTGGATGAAGGCGTCCAGGATCGCCTTCTGCGCCGGCAGCGGGTGCACGTTGATCGGGTCCAGGTCGCCGGAGTCCACGGCCCGCGCGATCGCCAGCTCGGTGGTCACACCGATGTTCATCCCCCGCAGCGCCTGTCCGTCGATCATGGTGATCGGCGTCTCCCAGGGGATCTCCAGCCCGAACGGCACGGCGTGCACGGCCCCCGCCTGCAGCTCGAAGGCACCACCGAGCCGCACCTTGGTGAACTCGATGTCCTGCTTGTACTCCTGATCGCCGCTCTCCACCTCGACCTTGGCCTGCAAACCGACCGACAGCCCCTCGATGGCCTGGTTCACGGACCCGCCCTGGATGCGCACCTCACCCTGGACGACACCACCCGGGACGACATTGACCTCGGTCAGCACCGTCTCCACCGACGCCCCGCCGGCCCCCAGGCTCGCGAGCAGCTTCTTGAACGCCATGACTTCCCCTTTACGAATGGACCCTCGACCCCTACAAACGCGATCCGCCCGCGCCCGGTTCCGCCGGAGCGCTGCCCCGTCTGGACTACCCTCGGAGGGCATGATCGCGCCCCCGGACCGTACGCCACTGCCCCGAGCCTTCTTCGACCGCCCGGTACTGCAGGTCGCACCCGACCTCCTCGGGCGCCTTCTGGTCCGGACGACCCCCGACGGCCCGATCGCCCTCCGTATCACAGAGGTGGAGGCGTACGACGGCCCGAACGACCCCGGCTCACACGCCTTCCGCGGCCCCACCGCCCGCAACGCGGTGATGTTCGGCCCGCCGGGACACGTGTACGTCTACTTCACCTACGGCATGTGGCACTGCATGAACCTGGTCTGCGGACCCGAGGGCCGGGCGAGCGCTGTCCTGCTCCGCGCGGGCGAGGTGGTCGAGGGCGCCGAGCTGGCCCGCAAGCGACGCGTTTCGGCCCGGAACGACAAGGAACTGGCCAAGGGTCCGGCCCGGCTGGCCACCGCGCTCGACATCGACCGCGCCCTGGACGGCACGGACGCGTGCGCCTCCGACGAGACCCCCCTGAAGATGCTCACCGGGACACCGGTCCCCACCGACCAGGTACGCAACGGTCCCCGTACGGGTGTCGCCGGCGAGGGAGGCGACGGCGACCTCCATCCCTGGCGCTTCTGGGTCGCCGACGATCCGACGGTGAGCCCTTATCGGGCCCATGTGCCCCGGCGCCGCCGAAGTTGACGCGGGCCGCGGAGGTGCGTAATGTGGCCCGAGCCGCTGAACCGGGTACGGCGATCGCCTGCAGCCGGAGCGGCCAACCCACTACCTAGCTTCAACCCCTCAGCGGGGTCGTTTCTGGCGCACCCGTGTGCCCGAATTCGAACTCGCGAGACTCGATTATGAGTTCCCGAGGGAATCGGCTAACGTAGTGAATGTCGAAAGGGCGGGCGGCGAAAGCCAAAAGCCCCGAGACACCCCGCCGACCGGGAATCGGATCGAGAAAAGATCTGATAGAGTCGGAAACGCAAGACCGAAGGGAAGCGCCCGGAGGAAAGCCCGAGAGGGTGAGTACAAAGGAAGCGACCGTTCCTTGAGAACTCAACAGCGTGCCAAAAGTCAACGCCAGATATGTTGATACCCCGTCTCCGGTCATCACGACTGGGGCGAGGTTCCTTTGAAAAAACACAGCGAGGACGCTGTGAACGGCTGGGCTTATTCCGCCCGGCTGTTCCGCTCTCGTGATGTGTCACCGGAT
>NZ_JBEXKG010000107.1:20673-27915 GCF_040609555.1 Streptomyces sp. NPDC004658 | reverse complement strand
GGGTGTGCCCGTGCCCAGGCCCGGCCGAGGGGTTCCGTCCGCCTGTGCGGGGCCACGGCCGGCCCACCGCCCGTCCCGCTGCTGCCTGGTGGCCTGCCCGCCTCGCGCGCACCCTCCCCGCCGGGTCGTGCCCGCCGTCGCGGCGCCCGGCGGGCTTTGGAAAATCATCCGGAAGTCGTCTGTGTACTTCCCGGATTCCGGGGCATCCGACCTCTGAGTCACCCAGGGCCCTCTCCCCCCCGGCCCCGGGCGCGGCGTCTCCGCCGGCGGCCATACCCCCCCAGGCCGCCGGCGGAGCCATGTCATCTGGCCGCCGGTGCCGCCGGCAGGTCGAACACGTGTCGCGGAGAGATGATCCGCGTGATCGCCCGGCCGAACAGCGTGCTGGGTTCCTGGTGGTCGTGGTCGATGTCGGTGTCGAGGAGGACGACGAGCGTCGTGCGCGTCGCCGGGAGGTAGACGGTCAGCGACTCGTAGCCGGGCAGGGAGCCGTTGTGGCCGATCCAGCCCCGTACGTCGAAGATGCCCAGCCCGTATCCGGCACCCGGGATCGGGGTCGCCGGGGTGATGAGGCGCTGCTTCTGCATGGCGGGGCTGACCAGGCGTCCGCCGTCGGGGAGTTCACCGGTGGCGACCGTGGGTGCCCAGACGCGCAGGTCGTCCAGCGTGGAGATCATGGCCCCGGCGGCCCAGCCCCAGGACGGGTTCCAGCCGGCCGCGTCGGCGACCTTCCCGTTCGCGGTCTGGTCGGTGTAGCCCTGCGCGTGCGGGGTGGGGAACTCGCTGCCCTGCGGGAAGAGCGTGTGCCGCATGCCGGCCGGGCCGAGGATGTGCCGCTGGATGTAGTCCCCGAGGCGCAGGCGGCTCTCCTTCTCCACGACCAGGCCGAGCAGGATGAGATTCGTGTTGCTGTAGGAGAACCGCGCGCCCGGCGGGAAGAGCACCGGATGGCTGAAGGCGTAGTCGAGCAATTGCCACGGTGTGAAGGGACGTCGGGGGTCCGAGGTGAGCGCCTTGAAGAAGGCGTCGTCCTCGGAGTAGTTGAACAGCCCGCTGCGCATGCCGGCCAGCTGGCGGAGCGTGATCCGGTCACCGTTGGGTACGCCGTCGACGTACGTGCCGATCGTGTCGTCGAGGCGGACCCTGCCCTGGTCCACCAGCTGGAGCAGCGCTGTCACGGTGAACGTCTTGGTCTCGCTGCCGATGCGCGTGTACAGGTCCGGCGTCATCCTCCGGCCGGTCGCCCTGTCGGCGACGCCGAACGAGCGGACGTAACTCTCCCGGCCCGGTGTCCAGATGCCGACGGTCACGCCCGGCACGCCGGCCTCGCGCATCACCCGCCGTACGGCCGCGTCGAGTTGGCGTGTCACGGCGGGGGAGAGGGCGCGGACCTCCGGTTCCGAGGCCGACGGGCCGGGTGGGGCGGCGACGGTCGCGGCCGGTACGGCGGCCGGTGCGGCGCCTGCCGAGAGCGGCGCGCACAGCGTTCCCGCCAGTACGGCGACCACGGCTCCCCGGCGCAGGCGTGCGGACGTGGGCGACATGGGCTGCCTCCAAGCACGTGAACGGCACGTGAGCGGCGACCGTGCGCGGGGCGGACGTCGGAGCCCGGACCTCCCCAGCATAGAAGCGCCCGGCGCGCGGCGCTCGGCGCGCGCCGGCCGAGGCGCACCCTCCGGCCCCGTTCCGTGCCGGCCGGGACGCCCTCGACCGACGGAATGCTTGTCGGACGGGTGGAAGGCCTCGTTCGGGCGATGGTGTCACCCGACCCGGTGAGCGGGCGGTGCGGGGCGTACCGGTGGCGGGTCCTGGGCGTTGCCCCGGCATGAACCGCTTGGACTGGATGGACCGGATGGAGCGCATGGACCGGATGCGCCGGCTGCGCCAGATGGACCGTACCGGGGAGCCGATCTACGCCGGGCTCGTCGCGGAGTGGCGGGCACAGGGGCGCACCGTCCCCGCCGAGCCGGACGCGCTGTGGGCCGCCCTCGCGGGCCGCACCGGCGGCGCCCGGCGCGAGGCCAGGCACCTGTGAGCGGCTACCGGTACTGCCCGCACACCGGCGCGAGGACCGCGAGCGTGCCGTTGGCCTGCTGCAACGCCTCCTCCAGGGCGCCGGGCGCGTGCAGTGTGCCGGAGCCGTCGGGCGGCACGAGCCACTCCAGGGAGCGGGCGGGCCGGTAGGGCGGTGGTACGGCGACCCAGGAGCCCCTGGTCGCGTACCGCAGCCCGGCGCCGATCCAGCCGCCGGACGGGTCGGGCGGCAGGAAGAAGCCGACCCGCCCCGCCGCCGTGTCCACCAGCGTCGGCCCGGGGACGGGCAGGCCCGGCCGCCAGAGCAGGTCCAGGGTGAGCAGCCCGAGCCCGTCGGGAACGCTCAGCACGTCCCAGAAGCGGCCCGCTTCCAGCAGTGCGATGCCGTCGCCGTGGTCCCATTCCCGTTTGCAGGCGCGCGGGTCGGCGGACGCAGCCGCCAGCCACTCCACGCCCCGCATCCACATCGTGTTCGTCATGCACCGCTCCGGATGTCCTCGCTCGCCCGCCCGCGCGCAGGGAACGGCCCTGACCGGGCACTTCGCGCGTTCGCACGCCAACCCGGCATATGCATGGTTGTAGATATTTCTACGTGGCGGAAGGGGTGGCGTGCCCTGGCGTTTGAGCCGGGACGTTCGAACTCCGCGTGCCGGTTCGTCAGTTGGGACACGCGGACGCGTCACCCGTCCGGGGATGAGGCGGAACGGGGACGCTCGATTCGATCGTTAAGGCAATCGATTCGAGCGTCACACCTTGATGCGGCTGTTGTTTCCGTCGTACGCTCACGGCATTCTCTCCCCGTCTCTGTCGAGGTGTCCCATGGACCGCACGCGTCTGCCCGCCCTTCTGGCCCGCGAGAGCGCCGAGGCCGAACGCCGCAACCCGCGCTCCCGGGCGGCGTACGCGCGCGCCGACCACCTCTTCGGCCGGGTGCCGATGACCTGGATGAACAAGACCGCCGGTGCCTTCCCGCGCTACCTGGCCGGGGCGCGCGGCGCCCGGGTCACCGACGTCGACGGGCACGCGTACATCGACTTCTGCCTCGGCGACACCGGCGCGATGGCCGGCCACTCACCCGCCCCCGTCACCGAGGCGGTGAACCGCCGGTACGCCGAACTGGGCGGGGCCACCGCCATGCTGCCCACCGAGGACGCCGAGTGGGTCGGTGCCGAACTGACCCGGCGCTTCGGACTGGCCCGCTGGAGCTTCTCGCTCACCGCGACCGACGCCAACCGCTGGGCGATCCGGCTGGCCAGGGCCGTCACCGGCCGGCCCAAGATCCTCGTCAACAGCTACTGCTACCACGGCAGCGTGGACGAGTCGCTGATCGTCACCGGCCCGGACGGCACGGGCACCGCCCGCCCCGGCAACGTCGGCGCACCCTGCGACGTGACGCTCACCAGCAGGGTCGCCGAGTTCAACGACCTCGCCGGGCTGGAGCGGGAGCTGGTCCACGGTGACGTCGCCGCCGTGCTGATGGAGCCCGCCCTCACCAACATCGGCATCGTGCTGCCCGAACCCGGCTACCTCGCCGGCGTCCGGGAGCTGACCCGGCGCTACGGCGCCCTGCTCATCAACGACGAGACCCACACCTTCTCCGCCGGACCCGGCGGCTGCACGGCCGCCTGGGAGCTGGAACCCGACCTGCTCACCATCGGCAAGGCGATCGGAGGCGGCATCCCGGCCGGCGCGTACGGGCTGTCCGCCGAACTCGCCGACCGGCTGCTCGGCCGCACCGACCTGGATCTCGTCGACATGGGCGGCGTCGGCGGCACCCTCGCCGGCAACGCGCTCTCGGTCGCGGCCACCCGCGCCACCCTGGAGCACGTGCTGACCGACGAGGCGTTCGCCCGGATGGCGACCCTCGCCGAGCGCTTCGAGGCGGGCGTCCGGGCCGGCATCGAGGCCCACCGGCTGCCCTGGTCGGTCAGCCGGCTCGGCGCCCGCACCGAGTATCGCTTCACCTCCCCGGCCCCGCGCACCGGCACCGAGTCCGCGGCGGCCTCCGACCCGGAGCTGGAGGACTACCTGCACCTCTACCTCGCCAACCGGGGCATCCTGCTCACCCCGTTCCACAACATGGCGCTGATGTGCCCGGACACCACCGAGCGGGACGTCGACACGCACACCGAGGTGTTCGCCGCGGCGCTCGGCGAACTGGCCGCCTGAGGAAGAGAGCCGGACGACATGAAGGACCGTGAAGGACCATGAAGGACATGGACGACATCGACCGGGCCATCCTGCGCGAACTGCAGACCGACGGCCGTATCGCCTACGCCGATCTCGGCCCCAAGGTCGGACTGTCCGCCTCGGCGGCCCGGCAGCGCCTCCAGCGGCTGCTGGACTCCAAGGCGGTCCAGGTGGTCGGCGTCACCGACCCGATGGCCATGGGCGGACAGGCCATGGCGCTGCTCGGCATCGGCGTCGACGGCGACCCCCGGACCGTCGCCGACGCCCTCGCCGAGCGCCCCGAGGTCGTCTACTCGGTGCTCACCTCGGGCGGCTTCGACCTCTTCGCCGAGGTGGTCGCACCCGGCCCGAAGGCGCTGCTCGACTTCGTCAACGACGTGGTCCGCCCCATCGAGGGAGTCAGCGAGATCCGGTCCTTCCCGTACTTCGGCATCCACACCCACCGCTTCCTGTGGGACGTGGGCTGATCTTCCCGCGGGACCTGGGCCGCCCGGCGGGGCGTCGCGGTCAGGCGGCCGGCGGCTCGGGCGTCAGCACCAGCATGGTGACGTCGTCGCGGATCGCGTAGCGCCGCCGCGCCAGGTCCGCCCACACCGCGCCGGGCAGCTCGGCCGGCGGGGTGCCGGCCAGGGCGGCCAGCCGCTCCGGCAGCGGGTAGAAGGCGCCGGTGGCGTCCCGCGCCTCCCACACGCCGTCGGAGGCCACGAAGAGCCGGTCACCCGTTCCGAGCGCCACCGTGACCTCCTTCGGCGGGTCGACCCCGAGGAGCCCGATGCCCAGCGGCGGACCGGGTGCGACGGTCACCTCCCGGCCCTGCCCCTCGCGCAGCAGCACCGGCGGAGGATGACCGCAGGCCACCAGCCGGACCGCGGCCGTGTCCGCCGCGAACTCCAGCAGCAGGGCCGTCGCGAACAGCTCCCCGTGCCGGACGTCCGCCGAGTCCACCGCCAGCCGGCGGTCCAGCCGGGCGGCCACCGACTCCAGGTCCGGCTGGTCCAGGGCGGCCTCGCGGAACGCTCCCAGCAGCGACACCACCGTCGCCACCGCCGCCAGCCCGTGCCCCTGCACATCACCCATCACCGCGCGCACACCGCACGGCCCCGTCCGCACGTCGAAGAAGTCGCCGCCCACCAGCGTCCCGTCCTGCGCGGCCCGGTAGAAGGCCGCGCATCCGACCGGCCCGACCCGGTCCGGCAGCGGCGGCAGCACGGCCCGCTGCACGGCCTCGCCGATCGCCCGCTCGGTGTCCAGCTGGGCGTCCCGGTGGCTGCGCACGAAGGACACGAACACGCTCAGCGCGGCCACGAACGCGATGGTGAGCACGTCCGTGTTGCCCGGCAGGTTCAGATGGGTCGCCGGGATGTTCAGCACCACGATCGCGCCCACCCCGAGCAGAGCGGTCAGCAGCGGGCCGTAGGACAGGACCGCCAGTGGCGGAATGGCGCCCAGCAGGAAGCCGAGGTCGCGCGCGTGGGGTGTGACCGCCGTGGCCGAGCCGACGGCCGCGAGCAGCAGCACCGGCAGCACGCGAATCCACCACGGCGGTGGCGCGCCCCGCAGCCAGCCGCGATCCCGGTCCCCGCGCGACGACCGGCCGCGCACCGATTCCACATCCCCAAGTTACGCCGCCCCCGGCCTCCCGCGCCGCGTCGAAGAACCCGCCCGACGCCCCGCGCGAACGCCTGGCACAAACGGGTGGACCCCGGCCGCCCGGCCCTCTAGCCTGTGATCACCACGCCCGAGACGGACGGAAGAAGGAGGCGAGTGTCATGAGGATCACCAGCATCCAGCGCTCCCCCCTCCCCGTGCCGCGGGCGTGTCACGTCTGACCAGACCGGGAGCGCGCACACCGTACGCATCCCGGAGGACTCCTTGACCGACGTGGTCATCCGCACGCTCGACGAGAGCAGTGCTCACCTGTTCCGCACCATGCCCGACCCGCTCGCCCTGAGCGAGAAGCACCGCAGCACCCGCTACCGCCCCGACTGGCAGCGCATCGCCCTGCGCGACGGCCGCACCGTGGCGCGCGCCGCCTGGTGGGGCCGCCCCGAGGACCCCGAGCCGCTCCTGGTCAACTGGTTCGACGTCGCCGAGGGCGAGGAGGAGGCGGGTGCCGAGCTGCTGAGGACGGCACCCTGGAAGACGCCCGAACTGGAACTCGACCTGCCCACCGGCTGGCGCGACGACCCGCTGCGCCGGGACGCGGTGGCCGTCCGGGAGAGTGCCGCCCGCCAGGCCGGCTATACCCCCCTGGTGGAGCGCTTCCTCTACCGCTGGACCCCGGACCGGGGACTGCCCGAGCGGCCCGGACGGCTCCGGTACACCGCCGAGCCGGACGACGCCGTGTTCCTCGACCTGCTGCGCCGCATCAACGCCGGCACGCTCGACGCGCACGCCCGCCGGGCCATCGAGCGGGGAGGCGTCGAGCAGGCCGCCCGCGAGGACCTGGAGATCCTGCGCTGGTTCCCGTCACCGCGCGCGTGGTGGCAGATCGCCCGCACCCCGCAGGGCGACCCGGTCGGCATCCACATCCCGGCGCACAACCCCGGCGGGCCGTGCGTGGCCTTCATCGGCGTGGTGCCGGAACACCGGGGCCACGGCTACGCCTACGACCTGCTCGCCGAGTGCACCCACTTCCTGGTCGGACAGGGCGCCGAGTTCATAGGCGCCGCCACCGACCAGGGCAACGCCCCGATGGCCGCGCACTTCACCGCGGCCGGCTATCCCGTCGTACGCGAACGCGTCAACTACTGGGCCGACCCGGAGGCCGCGGCCGGATGACGCGCTGACGGCGCGGTGACCGGCGGCACCGGGGAGGAGGGACCGGCCTCCTCCCCGGCGCCGCGGACCGGTCATTCCCCGCGGTCCGCCAGCCGTGCCTCGGCCGCGGCCAGGATCTCGGTGACCCGGAGGCCGAACGCGGCGTCGCAGGAGTGGGGGGGGGCCCGGGGGGGCGCCCCCCCCACCGCGACGAAGGGCCCGGGCAGTGGCCGGTGCGCGACCCACGAAAACCCCCGC
>NZ_JBEXKG010000107.1:0-20663 GCF_040609555.1 Streptomyces sp. NPDC004658 | reverse complement strand
GGTCGGCCCCCTGCGCCGCGGCCGCGCCCTGTTTCGGGTTGACCCGGGGGCCGACGGCGGGGGGGAGGGTGGGGGGGGGGCCGGGGCGGGCCGCCCGCACCAGCGCGTCGATGGCCCGGGTCAGTGCCGGGACCGCTCCCTCGGAACTCCCCGGCAGGACCGTCACGCCCGCCTCGCCGCGCAGTTCCACGTCGGCTCCGGCCGCCGCGGGCGGGGCGGTCAGGCTCAGCGTGAGGGTGCTCGACGCCCCGGTGGAGTGGTCCAGGACCAGGTGCACGGTGTCCGCCGGACCGTACGCCGCCGCCACGACCTGCCGTACGTCGCCGAGGACCGGCAGCAGCACCGACAGGGCGTGCGGGCCGACGTCCCACAGCGCGCCCTTCTCCCGCCGCCACGGCGAGGCGGCGAACGGGCTGTCGCTCGTGAACACCGCGCCCAGCCACTGCGCCCGCGCCGTGAACCAGCCGGCGACCGCCGCCTGTTCCTCGATCCAGGCCTCCGGCTCCTTCTGGAAGCGGGCGGTGAAGAACACCACCGACGCCACCCCGGCCCGCTCCACCGCCTCCACGACGGCCCGTCCCTCGGCGGCCGACAGCGCCAGCGGCTTGTCCAGCAGCAGATGACGGCCCGCCCGGGCCGCCCGCACCGCCAACTCGGCCTGGACAGAGGGCGGCAGGGCCACCGCCACCGCGTCCACGTCGGCCAGCAGCGCGTCCACGTCGGCGTACGCGGCGACGCCGTACTGCTCCGCGAGCGCCGTGGCCGCCTCCGGCCGGCGTCCCCACACCCCGGCGAACTCCACGCCGGTGTGCCCGGCGAGGGCGGGGGCGTACGCCGCCTCGGCCCACGGGCCCGTTCCCAGCAGTCCGATGCGCATGTCGCGTTCCTTTCTCCGAGCCGGTCCCGGCACCCTCACGATGCCGCGCTCCGGTCGCCGTCCGCACGTCCGCGGCCGGCATCGCCCTGTTCCGCCAGCCACTTGGCGATGGTGGCGGCGATCGGCTGACCGGTGTCCATCTCCACGAAGCCGAACTGGCCGGACTGGTTGCACTCCAGGAACCACCAGATCCCGTCGGCGTCCTCCGCGAAGTCGAATGCCCCGTACGCCAGTTCCGCGCCCGCCATGTAGCGCCGCACACCCTCGGCGACGCGCGGGGGCACGTCCGCGGGCAGCCAGGGGGAGACCGACGGGGCGAACCGGACGTCCACGTCGTCCGGGTGGGCGTCCGGGTCGGCCGGCTTGCGCGCGGCCAGCAGTGTGTCGCCGACGACGGTGAGCCGGATGTCGGCCCGCTTGGCGATCCGCCGTTGCAGCAGGGTCGGGCCGAAGGCGACCGCCGTGAAGTCCGTGTCCGGCGCGACCCGGCTCGTCGGCACGGCCCGGGGCGGCTCCTGCGGGTGCGCCCCGGAGACCGGCTTGACCACGAGGTCCGGGAAGCGTTCCGCGAACTCCCGCGCCGCCTGCGGGAACGTCGTGATGAGGGTGGCCGGCACCGCCAGGCCGCTGCGCTGGGCCAGATGCAGCTGCCAGGGCTTGTGCCGGGCCCGGCGCGCGGCGTCCGGATGGTTCATCCAGCGGGCGTCGGTGCAGCGCAGCATCCCGTACAGCGCCTGGGAGGACTCCTCGGTCAGCCAGGCGGACGGCTGGGCGGCGCGGGCGGCCGGGTCGCCGGGCCTGCGCACCCAGACGGAGCGCAGGCCGTTCATGCTCACGAGGCGCCCGCCGACGGACAGGTGTCCCCGGCAGGCGCCTCGCACGTACTCGCCCGACAGCGCCACCCCGTTGGTGAGGTCGGCGGGGTCGAGCCGGACGACGGGCACGCCCGCCTCGCCCAGCCGGAGGACCACCATGTCCGCCGTCACGTCCGCCTCACTGGTCAGGATGAGCACGGTCATCTGTGGAAGCCCGCGGTTCAGTCGTCGAAGTGCGTCTTGGAACCGGCGGTCGAGGTGGTGGTTCCGAGCGCTCTGAGGGTCGCGTGGTCGGTGGCGGCTATCCGCCCGTCCGGGAGGACGTTCAACTGCAGTCCGGAGTCGTACGCATACGGAGCGGTGACGTCCAACTGCACTGCGGGCCGCGCGTAGTTGAGCGTGAACGGTTGCATGGTCTCTCCCTGATTCGGCTTTCACGTCCTTATACGAGTCGAACGGGTGATTGGTTTCCTTACGCTGAGTGAGCACCCTTCGGAGGGGTTCCTTCCGGGTCACCGTGCGAGTGCGCCCCGTGCCGCCGTCAGTGCCTTCTCGGCGTATGCCCGCCCGAACAGCACCGCGTGCACCAGCAGTGGGAAGAGCTGGTGCAGCCCCACCCGGTCCCGCCAGCCGTCGGTCAGGGGGGCCGCCCGCTGATAGCCGGCGAGCACGCGGTCCAGGTGGGGGCAGCCGAACAGCTGGAGCATCGCCAGGTCGGTCTCCCGGTGTCCGCCGTGCGCGGCCGGGTCGATCAGCCGGACCTCGCCGTCGGCGCCCCACAGCACGTTCCCGTTCCACAGGTCGCCGTGCAGCCGGGCGGGCGGCTCGGCCGGCCCCGCCAGCTCCGGCAGGCGCGCGCAGACCCGCTCGAACACCGCCGCCTCGTCCGACCGCAGCGTGCCGCGGTCGACCGCGCCGCGCACGTACGGCAGCACGCGGTGCTCGGCGTACCAGCGGGGCCAGTCGGTCCCCGGTGCGTTGCGCATGGGGGCGAGGCCTATGTAGGCGTCCTCGGGCCCGTCGGGCGGCGGTGCCCCGAAGTGCGGTGCGCCGGCCGCGTGCAGCACGGCCAGGGCTTGGCCGAAACGCAGCGCTGCCTCGGGGTCCGGAGAGCCGGTGGGCACCCGCTCGGTCACCATCCACCGCTCGTCGTGCCCCAGTACCGCCGGCACCCGGACCGCGTCCGCCGCGGCCAGCCAGCGCAGCCCCGCCACCTCGGCCCGCACGGCTCCCGGAGCGTCGCCGCGCTTGACCATCACCGGTGTTCCGCCGTCCAGCAGTACTTCGGCGGGCGAGCCCGACGCCCGCCGGGTCCCGCTGACCGGGCGCCCGGTGAGCCGGGCCGCCACCTGCCCTGGATCCTCGTCTCGGTTGACCACGGCCTCAGCGTACGACCCGCAATCAAGGCCGCTCGCCGGGGCTTTTCCCCATTGATACGACTGTTTCGAGCCAAACCCGAGCGGTCGCTACCCGTGCTGATCTCGCACGGCTGGCGTGAGGGCGCCGCGGCGCCACACCGGGGGTACGGGGCCCCGCAGGGACCAGCGGTACGTCGCCGAGATCTGCGCGGGGTGCGCGCCAAGGTCCGTGACGCCGTGTCGGCGGCCGATCCCGGCGGCGCCCGGCTGGACTGGCGCCCGATGTCCGCGTTCCGCGCCAACCGCGCCTACCGGTCCTGCTCGACCGGCTGCCGGACCTCGCGCTCGCCGTCCCGCCGGGCCAACTGGTCTGGCGCACCGGCTTCAGCGGATCCCCGAGCGGCTGCCGGTGACCTGGTAGCCCGCACCGCCCCGCCCCTTCCACGGCGTCCCCGGCCCGGCATCCCGGGCGGGGGCGCCGGCCCCGGGAGCGCCCTCAGCGGCCGACGGGGTACGTCCCCCGGGTGAGCCCCACCGGATTCCCGGGCGGCAGCAGGCCCGACTCCCCGACCGTGCGGGCCAGCGGCTCCAGCAACGCGGCCAGCCGCTCGCTCCGCCCGGCGCCCAGCGCGGTCCAGGGGCCCTCGGCCGCCGCGTCGGTGAGCGCCTCGGCCTGCGCGCGCAGGGCCGCCCCGGCCGGTGTCAGCGTGCCGTCCGCCGCGAGCCGGCCGTCCGCGCGCAGCCGGGACACGGCCGCCGCCCACTCGTCGAGCGGCCACTTCCGGGTCTCGCGCAGCAAGGCCGCGTCGCACTCGCCGGCCGCCGCCTTGAGCACCATCGCCTCCACCGGTCCGAGCCCCAGTCCGACCAGCACCGCCACATGGGAGTCGCCCCGCTGTTCGCGCAGGGTCGTCAGGGCCTGCCACAGGCGGGCGGTGGCCCGGTCCGGCCGGTCCAGCGCCTGATTGGCGGCGCCGAGCACGCGGCCCCGGGTGTCCGCGCCCGCGGCGGCCTCCCAGGCGAGGTCCGCGGCTTCCGCGAACGCGGCGGAGGCGACGGTGTCGGCCCCGAACAGGCGGGTCATCGCCGCGTCCATCGCCTCCAGCCGCGCCGTCAGCGCGTCCGCCGGGGTGGCGTACGACCAGGCGTCCGGCAGGGCCCGGGTCACCCGGGCCGCGTGGAAGACGTAGAAAAGGCTCGTCACCACGGTCGGCGGCGCGGCGCCGAGCGGGGCCGCGCGCAGCGCGAAGTAGCCCATCCAGAACCCGCGCAGCCCGAGCCCGTCCGCGGCCCGGCGGGCCTCCGGCGCGAAGTACACGAGACTGTGCACCGGCTCGTACCGCTCCCACAGGGCCCGCGCCATCCCGTCCGCCACTGTTTCCTCCACCGCGTCGGCCTTGACGTGCTGTCGGCACCAGCCTGCGTTATGACACCGGTCATAACAAGAGGGGGGCGGCCACGCGAGGAGCGGCGTCGTGGGAGCAGGGCGGTCACGCCGGCAGGGTGCAGGGGCTCACCGGGCGGGGACCCGGATGCGCCCGATGGCGTTGCCGAGCAGCTCCGTGAACCACACGGCCCCGCCGGGCCCGGCCGTCAGCCGCAGCGGCACCTTCTCGCCGCCGTCCGGCACCGGGAAGGTGGTGACGGTGCCGGCCGCGGTGATCCGGCCGATGCGGCCGGCCTGGTCGGCGTACCAGACCTGGCCGTCGGGCCCGCGCGTGATGCCCCCGGGCAGACTGTCCGGGCCGGGGAGCGGGAACCGGGTGGCGTGCCCGGCGCCGTCGACACGGATCACCGCCTGCCCGCCGGACGCGGTGAGCCACATGCCGCCCGGCCCGGCGACGATGCCGCCCGGGAATCCGGAAGCCCCGCCGGGCAGCGGGAACTCGGTGACCTGTCCGGCGGGGGTGATCCGCCCGACCTTGCCGCCGCTCAGCTCGGTGAACCACAGGGCGCCGTCGCCGCCCGCCGCGATGGAATGGGGAGAGGCGTCCGGGGTGGGCACCGGGTACTCGGTGATCCGGCCCGCGGTCGTGATGCGGCCGATCCGGTTGCCGGTCGCCTCGGTGAACCACAGCGCGCCGTCCGGGCCCGCCGCGATCCCGGCCGGGCCGCCGCCGGCTGCGGGCAGCGGGAACTCGGTGAGCAGTCCGGAGGGGGAGAGGCGGCCGATGCGCCCGGCGGTGGTCTCGGTGAACCACAGGGCGCGGTCGGGGCCTTGGACGATCTCGGACGGGCCGGTGTCCGGGCCCGAGGTCGGGATGTCGGTGACCGTGCCGTCGGCCGCCATCCGCCCGATGCGCCCGGCGCCGTGCTCCGCGAACCACAGCGCGCCGTCCGGACCGGCGGTGATGCCGACGGGCGCGGCACCGGCGGTCGTGGTCACCGGATACTCCGTCACCGTGTCCGCCCCGGCGCGGGCGGGAGCGGCGCCGGCGGTGACGGCGGTGACGGCGAGCAGGACGCCGGCCCATGCGGCGGCCGGCCGCCGAAGCCGTCGCCCGTACCGGGTGGGCGTGTGCATGGGGTGCCTCCTTCGGGCGGCGCTGCACGGGGAGCGGGGTGCGGGCGTTCCGGGCCGCCGTACGACGTGCTCACTCCGGCAGGCGTACGACCGCGTCGGCGATTGACCCGGACGAGGGGTCCCGGAGCCGGTGCGCTGGGGCAGACGGGTGGCGTGGTGACACGGCTGGGCGGCTCGGATGGTGGGAGTGGGGGGCCTCACTGACGGTGGTTCATGTCGGGGCCGGGTCCATCCAGCTGATGAGGTATCCGCTGCCCGGTCACGGCGGAAGGACATCACTATGCGCTCTGCCCGCATGCTCCTGGCAACGGCGGCTGCCGCCGCCGCCCTATCCTTCGCCGCACCCGGCGCCGCGTTCGCCGTAGCGGCCGAGCACGACGGCGGCCGGGACGACTCCTCGTACAGCAAGGAGCACGACAGCGACGACGACTCCGACCAGGACAAGGGATCCGACAGCGACCACGACAAGGACTACGGCAACAAGCGCGGCGGCGGCGGGGAACACGACGGGCCGCGCGGCGGAATGCACACGGGTGGCGGAGCGCTCGCCGCGGTGCGCAGCGGCGACTGGGGTTCGGGCGGCGACAGCCGGTTCGACCCGGAGAGCTACCGCGACAAGGGAGACGAAGACAAGGGCGACAAGGGCGACAGGGGCGACAAGGGCGACCAGGGCGACCGCGGTGAGAAGGGCGACCAGGGCGACCGCGGTGAGAAGGGCGACCGCGGCGAGAAGGGGGACTGGGGTGACGACCACGACAAGCCGCGCGGTGGCATGCACACCGGCGGCGGCGCGCTCGCCACGCCCGGTGTCACCGCGGGCGGCCTCGCCGTCCTGGCCGTAGGCGCCACCGGTGCCTACGCGCTGCGCCGCAAGAAGGCCGTCCAGCCGGCGTCCTGACGGGGCGTACGTCCCAGGGGCTGCGGACGCCGTCGGCGCGTCCCCGCGTCGGCGGCCCGCGCCCCCTGCGCCCCGTCCCGGCGCCGTCTTCCCCCGCCCTGATCCCCGTGCTGCCGTGCCCTAGTGAGGTGGTGTCCGATGGCAGCAGATCCCTCTTCCCCGACCCCGTCACAACCGGCAGCGGACGAACCGCGCGCCGGCTACGGCGGGCGGCTGACGCTGTGGGGTGTGGCGGCCGTCTTCCTCGCCGTCAGCATGTTCGGCGGCCACCAGCAGCCGGGCAGGACGCCGGAGGCGCACCACCGCGCCTCGGGCACCGCCGCCCCGCCGGTGGCCGACTCCCCGCAGGCCGACGATGCGCTGCCCAGGTCCGCCCCGACCCGGCTGCGCATCCCCAAGATCTCCGTGGACGCCCCCTTCACCTCCCTGGAGCTCGGTGACTCGGGCCAGTTGCAGCCGCCGCCCGCCGCCGACACCAATCTCGTCGGCTGGTACGCCGACGGTGCCGCGCCCGGCGAGGAGGGCACCGCGATCATCGCCGGACACGTCGACACGGTGACCTCCGCGGCCGTCTTCGCCAACCTGGACGAGCTGGAGCCGGGCGACCGGTTCTCGGTGGAGCGGGCCGACGGGCGCACGGCGCACTTCGTCGTGGACAGCGCCGAGACCTTCGCCAAGGACGAC
Source organism: Streptomyces sp. NPDC004658 (assembly GCF_040609555.1). Taxonomy (NCBI): domain Bacteria; kingdom Bacillati; phylum Actinomycetota; class Actinomycetes; order Kitasatosporales; family Streptomycetaceae; genus Streptomyces; species Streptomyces sp. NPDC004658. The sequence goes on along the minus strand of NZ_JBEXKG010000107.1, from coordinate 13,507 downwards.
TTCCCCAGCGAGCGGGTGTACGCGGACGCGTCGCGCCCGGAGGTCCGGCTGATCACCTGCGCCGGCGACTACGACCGCACGGTGCGGGACTACACGGACAACCTGGTGGTCTTCGCGCACCTGGTGTGAGGGAGCCAGGGAACGGGCCGGGGTGCCGGCTCGCTCCGCTCAGGCGGCCCGGTCCGCGAAGGGCCCGCCGTCGGCGAACGCCAGCGCCGCGAACCGCTCGCCGATCCGGCGGTGTCCGGCGGTGTCCGGGTGCAGGCCGTCGGGCAGCGGCAGCTCGGCGAAGTCGGCCTCGCCGTACAGCTCGCGGCCGTCCAGGTGGTGCAGGGCCGGGTCCTCGGCCGCCCGCTCGCGCACGATCCGGGCCAGCTCCTCCCGGACGACCCTCAGGGTGAGCTTCCCGGCCGCCCGCTCGGCCGGATCCCCGGTGGCCCGGTACCGCAGGCGCCCCTCGCCCAGGGCGGTCGGGTCGATGGCGGTGGGGCCGGGCGTGTCCTCGTGCAGCGGGCACAGGACCGGCGAGACGACGAGCAGCGGGGTGCCGGGGTGCCCCTCGCGGACGGTGTCGAGGAACCCGTGCACGGCGGGGCCGAAGGCGCGCAGCCGCATCAGGTCGGTGTTGACCAGGTTGATGCCCAGCTTGACGCTGATCAGGTCGGCGGGCGTGTCGCGCAGCGCCCGCGCGGTGAACGGGTCCAGCAGCGCGCTGCCGCCGAGCCCGAGGTTGATCAGTTCCACTCCGCCCAGGGACGCGGCGAGCGCCGGCCAGGTGGTGGTGGGGCTCGCCGCGTCCGAGCCGTGGCTGATCGAGCTGCCGTGGTGCAGCCACACCCGGCGGCCCCGGTCCGGGACGGGCTCCACGGGGGCGTCGGTGCGCAGCGCGACCAGCTCGGTCCTCTCGTTGTGCGGCAGCCAGATCTCCAGGTCCTTGACGGTGTCCGGCAGGCCGGTGAAGCGCACGGTGCCCACCGGGCCGGGCCGGTGCTCGGCGGCGCCGGTGGCCAGGTCGATGGTGAGGGTGTCGCCCTCGGTGAGGGAGGCGCTGCCGGCCGGGCGTCCGTCGACGAGCAGTTCGTACACGCCGTCCGGGCGGGGCGGCGCGCCGGCGTAGACCCGCTTGGTGGGCAACGCGTCCAGCTCGACGGTGGTGGCGCGGGTGCGCAGGGCCAGCCGTACGCCGGAGGGCTGGGACTCCGCGAGGGCCAGCTGCGGGTCGGCGCACTGGGCGCGGGCCCGGGCGGGCAGCCGGTGCGGCAGCAGGCCGCGCGCGGTGCGCTCCAGTTCGAGGGCGCCGCGTATCAGGCCGGCGGTGAGAGGGATGGTGTGCATCGTGTCTGCCTGCGTTTCCAGGGGATTGCCGTGGGGGAACCGGGTGGCTCAGGACGGGGCGGGCCAGTTGCGCAGCAGGGAGTCCAGCGCGTCCAGGATCCGGGTCCAGGACTCCTGGGAGTCGGGCGCGCTGTGGCTGAAGCCGCCGGCCGTCTCCAGGCTGACGTAGCCGTGGAAGACGCTGCCGAGGAGGCGGACCGCGTGGGTCTGGTCCGGCTCGGTCAGGTCGTAGCCGCGCAGGATGGCCCGGGTCAGCTGAGCGATCCGCACCCCCGCGCTGCCGGCCGCCGTCTCGGCGTCCAGCGGGTGACGGGCCGCCGCGTAGCGGCCGGGGTGCGCGCGGGCGTAGTCGCGGTAGACGTTCGCGAAGGCGCCGAGGGCGTCCTTGCCGGACCGCCCGGCCAGCGCCTCGGCGGCGCGGTCGGCCAGCTCCCCGAGGGCCAGCAGTGCGATCCGTGTCCTGAGGTCCTGGGAGTTCTTCAGGTGCGCGTACAGGCTCGCGACCTTGACGTCGAACCGCCGGGCCACCGCGGACACCGTGACCTGGTCGAAGCCGACCTCGTCGGCGAGTTCCGCGCCGGCCCGCACCAGGCGTTCCGTGGTCAGCCCCGCACGCGCCATGACGGTGTCTCCCCTCTGCCGGAAACCATTGTGCAGTTTCCTAAAGGGTTTAGGCAAATGGGATCTGGGTTTAGGTTGACTGGCTCAGGCGCGGTGGACAGCGCGAGGTGCCGGGTGGCCGGACGGGACAGGGGAGAACCGGGCCAGATACCCACTTTTTTGTGGGTACTTGGCAGCTCCCGTCCGCCCAGGAGAAGCTGTTCTCCGAGGTCAGGGGCTGCCGGAGACGGGACGGAAGGGGGACAGCGGCAGCGCCGCCCAGCGCGTCGCAGCGCGCGTCAGGACGCCGCTTGGCGCTCACGGAGGCGGTCCAGACGGCGGTGGCCCCACTCGGCCAGGGGGGCCATCGCGGCGGCCAGGTCGCGGCCGAGAGCGGTCAGCGAGTACACGGTCTTCGGTGGCAGTACGTCGTGCACCTCCCGGCGCACCAGTCCGTCCTCGGCCATCTCGCGCAGCGCCTGCGTCAGCACCTTCTCGCTCAGCCCGGGCAGCCGGCGGCGCAGTTCGCCGGGCCGGTGCGGGCCGGACTCCAGCAGCCACAGCAGCGACGTCTTCCACTTGCCGTCGATCACGGCGATCGCGGCGGTCACCCCACAGGTGTTCGGGTCCTGGGCACGGCTGCGCGTCATCGTCGTCCTCTTCGCATCGCGTTCTTCGTTCTTCCTCACCGACTACGGGAGTTGCAACATGTCCACCTCTTCCGATCTTCCTGCCGTCACGGTGCTCGGTCTCGGTCCGATGGGCCGCGCGCTGGCGGGCGCCTTCCTGACGGCCGGGCTGCCGACGACGGTCTGGAACCGCACACCGGGCAAGGACCGGGAGCTGACCGGGCGCGGGGCGAAGGCCGCCGGGTCGGCCGAAGAGGCCGTCTCCGCCTCGGAGCTGACCGTCGTCTGCGTGGTGAACCATGACGCCTCCGACGCGATCCTGCGCCGTGCCGACGTCACCCGCGCGCTGAAGGGCCGTACCGTCGTCAACCTGACCGCCGACACCCCGGAACGTGCCCGGGACACCGGCGAGTGGGCGGCGGCCCACGGCATCGGCTACCTGGACGGCGCGATCACGACGCCCGCGCCCAGCATCGGCACCCCGGAGGCCGTCTTCCTGCACAGCGGACCACATGACCTCTACGAGCGGTACCGGCCGGTGCTGGAGGCGCTCGGGGGGACGCACACCCACCTCGGCGAGGAGATCGGGCGCGCCGCGGCCTACGACATCGCGCTGCTCGACATCTTCTGGAGCGCGATGGCGGGGTACGCGCACGCCGTGGCGATCGCCCGTGCGGAGGGTGTCACCGGCGGGGAACTGGCCCCCTTCGCCCAGGGCATCGGCGCGATCCTGCCGCCGCTCTTCGAGCGGTTCGCGCGGGACGCCGACAGCGGCACCTACTCCGGCGAGATCAACCCCATCACCTCGGCCGCCTCCACCATGGCCCACGTCGTCGACGTCTCCGAGTCCCACGGCATCGACGCCGGCGTCATGCGGGCCGTGGAGGGCCTGACCCGCCGCGTCATCGGCCTCGGCCACGGCACGGACGGGTTCATGCGGGTGGCGGAGGTGCTGGGCCGGCGCTGAGACGGCGCAGCACCGGAGCACCGGCGGCGGGTTCCGGGGGTTCCGCGACGCGCTCACCGTGGCGCACTCGCACGCGGTGTGCCGGGCGGCGGTGCCCCGGCGGATGTCCTCCGCCCGGCCGGTCGCGGCGACCAGCCCCCGGGCCTCGCCGCCGCCGAAGGCCGCCGCCACGGCCGAGGTCGCCCGGGAGGCCTGACAGCGGTCGAGGGGCGCCCCCGCAGACGGTCGAGGGGCGCCCCCGCAGACCGCCGCCTGCCCGGGATGAGGGCGCGCACCTCGCCGGAAGCGGAAGCGGGCCGGCGTACGCCCCTGCTGGTCCCGAGCCTCCACGGTCCCTGACAGCGCCAGGGGCCCCGGCCGGTGGGCGTCGGCCCCGGCGTGACGTTCGGACCGGCGCCGGGCGGGGGAACCCGTCCGCTCCGGGGTGTTCGCCGGGCCGGGTCGGCGGGCGCGGAGTGCGCCCTGCCCGGGGCCTGTCCGCCGGCAGGCGCACGCACCCTGGCGGACCTGCCGCTTGTGCCCGGGAGGGCACAATGGAACGCTGCGGTCCGCCGGTCGCCGAGCACGGTCGGCGACGGCTGTGGCGGACCGGCGTGATCGGCCGTGGGTGTGCGAGCCCACCGGGGCCGGATGGGCGGGAGTGGAGCGATGGAGTTGGAGCTGCGGCATCTGCGGGTGCTGTGTGCGATCGCCGACGCGGGCAGCGTCGGCCGTGCCGCCGCTCAGCTGGGGTACTCGCAGCCGGCCGTGAGTACCCAGCTCCGGCGCATCGAACGCCACCTGGGCGAGCCGCTGTTCGAGCGGGGGCCGAGCGGGGTCCGGCCGACCCGGTACGGCGCCGAGGTCGTCGAGCAGGCCCGGGACGTCCTCGCCCGCGCCGCCGCGATCGGGCACCGCCCGCCCTCCGCCCGCCCCCGCCGCACGCTGCGCGTGGCCGCGACGAACTCACCCATGCTCTCCGGCACGGTCTCCCGGGTCCGTGCACGGCTGCCGGAACTCTCCCTCTCCGTGACCAGCGTCTACGCGTCCTCACGGATCGTCGAGCTGCTGGAGGAGGGAGCGGTGGACGCCGCCATCGCCGCCGACTACCCGGGCATGGAGCTGCGGCACTCGACCGCCGTACGGCACCGCGGCATCGTCACCGAGCCCACCTTCGTGGCCCTGCCCGCCCGGCACCGGCTCCGCCAGAGTGCCCAGGTGCAGCTCGCCGACCTCGCCGAGGACGCCTGGTTCGTGACCCCGGACGACGGCGCCGGCTGGCCGGGGGTGTTCTACGACGCCTGCGCCGCGGCCGGCTTCACACCGGTGACCGTCCACGAGTGGCTCGGCGACCAGACCCAGCTGCAGAGCATGATCGCCGACGGTCTCGGGGTGTCCCTGGTGCAGCCGACGCTGCGGCCGATCCCGCACGTCACGGTCAAACCGCTGCTGGGTTCCCCGCTGTGGTGCCGCTATGTGCTGGCCTGGCGGCCGGGCACCGTCACCGACGACGTCGTGGAGACGGTGTTCCGGTCGGCCACGGACGCGTACCGCGATCTCGTCGCCCAGGCCCCGCACCTGCGTACCTGGGCCTCCCGCACCTGGAGCGGCGCCGGCGCGTAGCGGCGGGTCACGGGTGTGCCGCGATGTTATGAGCGGTCAGTGCCATGTGCTATGTCACACGCCATTGTTGGGGCGTGCGGTGCGCTGGGACAGTGCCTCTCACGCCTCAACACCCCACAGAGGCGCATCCCTTCGTGGAGGAATCCCGATGCGCTATCGCTTCGCGCCGCCCGGACGCGTGCCGAGAGGCACGGCCGGCCGGATCGCCGGCGCCGCCGCCGTCTGCGTCACCCTGGCCGGCCTGCTGTCCACCCCGGCACTCGCCGCGCCCCGGCCGCTCACCGCCCCGGCCACCGCACCCCGCGTACACCTTCCCGTGCCGTCGCCCGCCGCCGCGTCCACCGTCGCGACCGAGCGCCCCGCGACCCAGGCCCAGCGGCTCAGCCCGGTCCAACTCCCGCCGCAGCAGCCCTCGTTCACACGGGACGCGGGCCCGCGCGCGGTGCAGGCGGCCTCCTGCACCCCGGCCGACTTCGGCAGCCGTACCGGCTCCGCCCTCGTCTCCCAGGTCAGGGCCGCGACCCCGGACTGCGTCAACACCCTCTTCTCCGTCACCGGCACGGACGCGCGCGACATCTTCCGCCAGACGCAGATGCTGGCCGTCGCCGACGCGTTCACCCGCACCGCCGGACGGTACCGGGGCGACAACTCCGGCGGCCTGCTGCAACTGGTGCTCTTCCTGCGCGCCGGCTACTACGTGCAGTTCAACCACCCCGGGGACGTGGGCGCGTACACCTCCCGCCTCACCACCGCCGTCACCGGCGGCATGGACACCTTCTTCGCCCGCTTCCACTCCCGCGACGTCACCGCGGTCAACGGCGACATCCTCGGCGAGACCGTCATCCTCACCGACAGCGCCGACCAGCAGGACCGCTACCTCGACGTCTACCGGCGGCTGCTGAACGACTACGACAGCTCCTACGACGCGATCGACAGCATGATCAGGGCCGTCAACGACGTCCACACACCGCTGTGGCGCGGCAACTGGAACCCGCGGTACGTGCGGGCGGTCGAGGCCGACCCGCGCATCGCCGACACCCTGTACGACTTCGCACTGGCCAACACCGACCAGCTCGGCACGGACCTGGCCTTCCTGGACTCCAACGCCGGGATGAACCTGGCCCGCTACACCGAGCACCCCGAACTGCGGGACACGGTGGCCCCGTTGACCAAGGACCTGCTGGACCGCACGGAGATCACCGGCCCGACGGCCGCGCTCTGGGTGGCCGTGGCCACCCAGGCGAACCACTACGACCAGGCCGACTGCTCCTCCTACGGCGTCTGCGACCTGCCGCAGAAGCTCGACAGGGCCGTCCTGCCCGTCACGCGGCACTGCGACGCGAACGTCACCGTCCGCGCCCAGGCGCTCACCGCCGCCGACCTGGACGCCGCCTGGGCCAGTGTGCTCCGCCAGGACGCCTGGTTCCGGTCGGTCGTGAAGTCCGACGGCGCGATACCCGGCCAGTACGCCTCCACGGTCCAGCTCGTGGTGTTCGCGAGCCGCGCCGACTACCAGACGTACGCCGGAGCCATGTACGGCATCAGCACCGACAACGGCGGCATGACGCTGGGCGGCGACCCGTCGGACCCGGCCAACAAGCCGATGTCCGTCATGTACCAGAAGAACCACGACGACGGCTTCCCGGCCCGGATCTGGAACCTCAACCACGAGTACACGCACTTCCTGGACGCCCGCGACGACATGTCGGGCGACTTCGCCCGGCAGATCTCCGTGCCGGACGTGTGGTGGATCGAGGGCATCGCCGAGTACGTCTCCTACGGCTACCGCGGTCTCGCCGACGACCAGGCGGTCCAGGAGGCCGGCAGGCACACGTACCGCCTGAGCACCCTGTTCGAGAACACCTACGACAACAGCGACGTGACCCGCACCTACCCGTGGGGCTACCTCGCCGTGCGCTACATGGCCGAGCGGCACCCCGACGACCTCCAGCGCATGCTCGCCCGCTTCCGCGTCGGTGACTACGCCGGCGGATACGCCGTCTACCACGACGGCATCGGCACCCGCTACGACGCCGACTTCGACCAGTGGCTCACGGCGTGCGCCGCGGGCGCGTGCGCCCGGCCGGCCTCGGCCTGACCGCACACGCCCGGCGGAACGGCCGCCGACCCGGGGACCCCGGTCGGCGGCCGTTCCGCGTGCGCGGGGGCCGGCGGATCAGACCGCCGTGGCCGGGTACGTCGGGTACTCCACGCCCGACACGTGCTGGACGACCCGGACGACCTGGCAGGAGTAGCCGAACTCGTTGTCGTACCAGAGGTAGAGGATCGCGTTGTCCCCGTCCACCTTCAGCGCGCCGGCGTCCACGATCGAGGCGTGGCGCGAGCCGATGAAGTCGCTGGAGACCGCGTCGGGCGCCGTGGTGAAGTCGATCTGGCGCTTCAGCGGCGAGGTCAGCGACACCTCGCGCAGGTAGTCGTGGACCTCCTCGCGGGTGGTCTCGCGGGCCAGCTGGAGGTTGAGGATGGCGATCGACACGTCCGGCACCGGGACGCGGATCGAGCTGCCGCTGATCTTCGCCTTGAGGTCGGGCAGCGCCTTGGCGACGGCGGAGGCGGCGCCGGTCTCGGTGATGACCATGTTGAGCGGCGCGGAGCGGCCCCGGCGCTCGGACTTGTGGTAGTTGTCCAGCAGGTTCTGGTCGTTGGTGAAGGAGTGCACGGTCTCCACGTGGCCGCGCAGCACGCCGTACTCGTCGTCCATGGCCTTCAGCGGCGGGACGATCGCGTTGGTGGTGCAGGAGGCGCAGGACAGGATCCGCTCGTCCGGCTTGACGGTGTCGTGGTTGACGCCGTGCACGATGTTCGGGACGTCGCCCTTGCCCGGCGCGGTCAGCACGACCTTCTCGATGCCGGGGCGCAGGTGCTGGGACAGGCCCTCCCGGTCGCGCCACTTGCCGGTGTTGTCGATGAGGATGGCGTCCCGGATGCCGTACTCGGTGTAGTCCACGTGCGACGGGTCGTCGGCGTAGATCACCTTGATGGCGTTGCCGTTGGCGACGATCGTGCTGCTGTCCTCGTCCACGGTGATCGTGCCCTGGAACTGGCCGTGGATGGAGTCGCGGCGCAGCAGCGAGGCGCGCTTGACGAGGTCCTCGGCGGCCCGGCCGCCGCCCCCGCGCACGACGATGGCGCGCAGCCGGAGGCCGTTGCCGGAGCCGGCCTTCTCGATCAGCAGCCGGGCGACGAGCCGGCCGATGCGGCCGAAGCCGTACAGGACGACGTCGCGCGGCTCGCGGCGCTCGATCTTGTTGGCGCCGGTGGCGCCGGCGACCGCCTCGGCGGTGAACTCCGCCACGCTCAGGCCGCGCTCGTCGGCCTTGTACGTGGTGACCAGCATGCCGAGGTCGATCTGTGACGGCCCGAGGTCGAGGGTGGTCAGGGCCTGGAGGAACGGCATCGTCTCGGTGACCGACAGCTCGGCGCCGGCGATCTGCCGGGCGAAGCGGTGCGTCTTGAGGATGCTGACCACCGACTTGTTCACCAGGGAGCGGCTGTGCAGCAGGACGGTCACGTCCCGCTCGCGGTGCAGCTTCCCGATGAGCGGGATCATCGACTCCGCGATCTCCTCGCGGATCTTCCAGTTGGTGAACGAGTCGTCGTTGACAGTCACAGATCCATCTTTCGAGCTAGGCAGCGCTCATATGATAACCACACTGCTCGGCGCGTCCTTGGAGGGGGTGAGCGAGCACGGGGACGCGTCCGGACGCGTGAAAACCGGGGGAGGGGCGATGGAAACCCGGGTCGCGCGTTGCACCGCGCCACGGGCGTGCCCAAGGTCAACTCGTGAGCACGTCCTCCGTCCCCCGGCCCGAACCGACGGCCCCCTCCGGACCCCTGAGCCGCCTCCGCCTGCCCCGGCCGACGGGGACCGGCCGACCGGAGGGTGTCCTGCCGGCGCTCGCCCTGTTCGCGGCCGTCCGGCTCGCGGGGATCCTCACCGTGATCCTCACCAACGCACTGCGAGGACGGCCGCTGGTCAGGAACCTGGCCCACTCCTGGGACTCCCGCTGGTACCTGCACATCGCCACCCACGGCTACGGCCACCTCGTCTGGATCTCCCCGCAGGGCGCCGTCCAGACCGACTGGGCGTTCTTCCCCCTCTATCCCGCGCTCATCCGGGCACTGACCGCCGTCCCGCCGCTCACCCCGGGACGGTCCGCCCTCCTCATCGCCTGGACGGCCGCGGTCGTGGCCGCGTACGGCGTCTACCTCGTCGGCCACGACCTGTACGGCCGGGGTGTGGCCACCACGCTGGTCGCCCTGTGGGCCGTCCTGCCGCACGCCGTGGAACTGACCATCGCCTACACCGAGTCGCTGTTCACCGCGCTCGCCGCGTGGGCGCTGTACTGCGTGCTCCGGGGCCGCTGGCTGTGGGCCGGAACCCTGGCCGCGCTGGCGGGCCTCACGCGGCCCACCGGATTCGCGGTGGCGGTGGCCGTCGCCCTGGCCGCGGGACAGCAGGCGCTGCGGCGGCGCGGCCGGGCCCCGGCGGGGCTGTGGGCCGGGGCGCTCCTGGCCCCGCTCGGCTGGCTGGGCCATGTGCTGTGGGTGGGCGGCCGTACGGGCGACCTCCTCGGCGGCTACTTCACGGTCCAGCGCGCCTGGGACTCCCGCTTCGACTTCGGCGCCGGCGCGGCGCGCTTCCTCAAGGCCCTGTTCCTGCACGGCGGGGGCGTCGTCTACCCGGTGGCCCTCCTGATCGTCGTGTCGGGCGTCGTGCTGTTCGCCCTGCTCTGCCTGGACCGCCCCCCGCTCGCCCTGGTGGTCTTCTCCGGCGTCCTGGTCCTGCTCGTGGTCGGCGGCTCGGGCTCCTTCTCGTCCAAGCCGCGGTTCCTGCTGCCGGCCTTCCCGCTGCTCGTCCCGATGGCACGCGCGCTCGCCCGCACCTGGTGGCTCCGCCCGCCGGCGGCGATGGTCGTCTACGGCGCCCTCACCCTCGTCTCCCTGCTGTTCGGCGCCTATGTGACGGCGGTGGCCCACTCCCCGCTGTGAGGTACCGCCGTGCCCTCCGGCGCGTCGCGGCACCCCGCGGCCCCCGGCGGAAGCGGACGGCGTCTCAGCGCCGCGGGCCCCGGCGGCACGCGGTCCCGTTCGTGTGGCCGCGGGAGGACAGGGGACCTGATGACGTGCCCGCTCCCGGTGAGGGGGCGGCGGCCGGGCCGGGGTGACGCGGCTCGATGCCCGGTGTGTCCGGCGGCGCGAACAGTTCCCGGGCTCCGAGGAGGCCGAGCAGCCTGTCGACCATGGGGCTGCCGACGCGGATGACGACCGTCTTGCCCTGGGCGCAGGCCAGCTGCCGCAGCTCCATCAGGACGCCCAGGCCGGCGCAGTCGCAGAAGCCGAGCCCGCCCAGGTCCAGGTCGAGGCCGCGCTTCGACGCGGCGAGCGCTTCGTGCAGGCCGGGGCGGAGCCGGCGTGCGGAGTCGAGGTCCAGCTCACCCAGGACACGGACGCCGATCCGGTCCCCGCGCGGTGTGCGGGACGCGGTCGCCAAGCCGGTCGTCGGGAGCCTGTCGGGCTTCCCTCGGCCTGGCGGGCCGGGCAGGGCAGGCCCGTCGGCGTGCTGGGCCTGGTGAATGCGCTGGTACATCGCTTGCTCCCGCAGGTGTGCGCAGGGGACTGCCTCAACGGTGCCCCCTCACCCTGATGTACGTCAACTAATACACGAATCACAATGCGTGTTTTTGAGTGCAGGAACAATCAGTCGCTAGACTCGGGGCATGGATGGAGTGCCTGAGCCGCACAGCGGGTGGACCTTCCTCACGAACCATGCCCGCGTGCTCGCGGCCATCGCGGACAACCCACATGCGCGCATCCGGGACATCGCCGCGCACTGCCGGCTCACCGAGCGCGCCGTGCAGAAGATCATCGCGGACCTGGAACAGGACGGTTACCTGTCCCACACCCGGGAGGGACGCGGCAACACGTACCGGATCGACCCCAGCAAGACCCTGCGGCACCCGGCCGAAGCGGGAATCGGTCTGACGGTGGCCTCGCTCCTGTCGATGCTCGTCCAGGACGAGGCGGAGCGTTCGGGTCAGCCCGACGAGACCAGCGCGATGACGGTCTGAGCGCACGCCGCCCGCACGTCGGACCGACCACCTAGGTCCGAACGGAGCCGGTCCCGTCCGTGGCGGCAGCCTGGCGTGCCTGGCAGGCTCGGCAGACGGGCCGGGCGTCGCGTCCGTACCGCTGTGTCAGCCCCTGGCAGCGTGCGCAGTAGCCGACCTGGTCGGGGGCACATCCCAGCAGCAGGGCAGCGGCGGCCCGATCCATCGCGGGGTCGATGCGCTGCGGCATCTCGTCCATGTCTCCGAACGTACGACCGGCCGTCCGCCGGGGCAGCTCAGGAGGGGCCGGGCGCGGACGTCGGCTCGCGCGGTGGCCGCCGTCCGGATGCCTCGCGGCTGGACCTGCCGGGAACGCCGGCGTGCCGACACGGGCGCGCCACCCGGATTTCCGCGGCGCCCGCGGGACGATGGACGCGGGCCGGCCACCGGGTGTGGACCGGCACCGGCCGCGAGGACATGATCAGCCGCAGTACGACGGGGGAGGCAGCGCCGATGAGGCTGCACACGCACGAGTGGGGGACCGGCGACCGGATCGCCGTCCTCGTGCACGGAATCATGTCCGACCACCGCACCTGGCACCGGGTCGCGCCGGTCCTCGCCGGCAAGGGATACCGGGTCATCGGCGTGGACCTGCGCGGGCACGGCGCGAGCGGCCGGGGCGAGTACAGCCCCGAGACCTGGGCGGGCGACCTCGTCGACACCCTCCCCGAGCGGCCGGAGCTGGCGATCGGTCACTCGCTCGGGGCGATGGCCCTGGCCGGCGCCGTGGAACGGCTGGCGCCCACCCGGGCCGTCTACTGCGACCCCGCCTGGGACATGCGCCGGAAACTGGTCGAGGCGTCCGCGTACTTCGCCGTCTTCAAGTCCGCGAACCGCGCGATGATCAGGAGCCTCAACCCGCGCTGGGACGAAGCCGACGTGGACGTGGAACTGGCCACGCTCGCCGACTGGGACCCCGCCACGGCCCGCGTCCTGCCGGACATCTACGCGGTCGGCAGGACACCGGAGCGCCCGGTGGTGCCCTCCCTCGTGGTGCTGGCCGGCACCGGTGAGTTCCTGCGGCCCGGGCTGGACGAGGAGTTGGTGCGACGGGGCTTCGAGGTCCGGACGGTCGAGGGGGCCGGGCACTGCGTCTACCGTGACGACTTCGACGGCTTCATGGGCGCGCTCGACGGCTGGATCTGACAAAGACCGCTGCTCGGGGCAGGCGGTCTCCCTACCATGCCGCCATGACGATCTGTGGACGGGAACAGCCGCTGATACGCGTCCTGCACGACGAGTCGCGGCCCGATCTGCGCGATCCGGCTCGTCCGCGTCCTGTGCGCCTGTACCTGTGGGAGCCGGACCGCCCACTGGCCGCGCCCGCCCCGCTCGTCGTGGTCTCGCACGGCACCGGAGGTTCGGGCAGCACCATGCAGTGGCTGGATCGGCCGCTGCGCGAGGCGGGTTTCCGGGTCGTGGCCCTCGACCACCACGGGAACAACCATGTCGACGGCTACGAGCCGGAGGGCTTTCTCCACGTGTGGGAACGGCCCCGGGACGTCTCCTTCGCCCTCGACGTGCTCGCCCGGGAACAGCCCCTCGGGCCGGTCGGCGCGGCGGGCTTCTCCCTCGGCGGCTACACGGCGGCGGCCCTCGTCGGGGCCCGTGTCGATCCGCGGATCGTCTGGGCGGTGCTGACGGGGGCGGTCCCTCTGCCCGAGATCCCGGAGTTCCCCGGCGTGCTGGAAGCGCTGCGGAAGAAGCACCCGCTCGACGAGTCGTCACGGCGTGGGCTGGACGCCGCCGCGGCGGACCTTTCGGACCCCCGCGTGCGGGCGGTCTTCCAGGTGGCTCCCGGAGTCGGTGCTCTCGTGACCCGGGAGAGCCTGGCGGCCGTGCGGGTGCCCGTGGGCATCCGCTGGGGCGGAGCGGACACGGTCAACCCGTACGAAGCCGACGTCAGGCCGTACCTGGAGCACATCCCCACAGCCAGTGGCCGCTCGGCCGGCCCCGATGTACGCCACAGCGACTTCTTCGCCCCCGAACCCGCCGCCCCGGCTGTCCGTGTGCGCGTGCGGGTCGGCAGGGAGGCGGCGGCCTTCTTCCGGCGGCACCTCGGCGGAGACGGCGTCGGCGCGGACCCCGGGGACGCCCCGCGTCCGGCGTCGGCGGGCGCCGACCGGGCGGGAGCGAGCCGCAGCGACGACGCCTGACAGTGAGGATGTACGTGAGCGTTCCCCGGCGGGGTCTGACCCAACGCCTGACTGACTCAGGGTCCTCAACGGGATCTGTCGGCTCTG